>PHCL01000299.1 GCA_002842195.1 Betaproteobacteria bacterium HGW-Betaproteobacteria-20
TAGGCACAGCGGTGCTGGGGGTGACTGCCTCCGCCCTAGTTGGCAATAGGTTCTGGCCTGAGACAGGCCTTACCAATCCCTGTTTAGCAGGTTTGCCAGATACCCTAATAAAGCATCCATTAATGTCAAAAATATGGGCGGGCATTGATGCAAGCCAAGTGTGGGATAGCCATACGCATATAATCGGTGCGGGTGAGGGTGGCAGTGGTGCCTGGTATAACCCGAATATGGATAGCTGGTTGCACCCCATACTGAAAGTGCAAAAAAAATTTTATATGGACGGTGGCTGCGTTATAAACGGCAATGAAGATGCCAGCTTTGTGGCACGAATGGTGCAGTTATCCAGTGAAATGCCTACTGGCTATAAAAGTATGTTGTTTGCGTTTGATTGGCTTAGAGATGAGCAAGGCATAGCCGACAAGCAGCATTCCATTTTCTACGTTCCGAATAAATACGCAGCGAAAATTGCCCAGCAATATCCGCAATATTTTGAATGGGTGGCATCAATACATCCTTATCGCGCAGATGCCTTGGATGAGTTAGATAATGCACATGCCAACGGCGCACGTGCCATTAAATGGCTACCTTCTAGTATGAATATAGATCCAGCCTCACCTAAATGCGTTAAGTTTTACCAAAGGTTATATGACTTAAACATGCCAATGATCTGCCACACTGGCCGCGAGAGCGCCGTGCAAGTAGGTAACCAGGCATTTGGCAATCCGCTGAGAATGCGCAATGCTTTAAATGCTGGCGTGCGCACGATATTCGCACATTGCGCAAGTTATGGTGAGGATGAAGACCTGGATAACAACAATAAAACTGTTAAGAGTTTTGAGTTATTTTCCCGGCTCATGGACACGCCAGCCTACGAAAATTTAGTATTTGGCGAAATAGCCTCCATTTCTTTATTGCCGCATGCATGGGCTATTAAATCTTTACTGGCCCGCCCGGACTGGCATGCAAGGCTGTTAAACGGCACAGATTACCCACTGCCTGCAATATTGCCGCTTATTTCAACTAACAAACTGGCATGCATGGGTTTGCTACAAAAAGAACATTTGTTGTTTTTACAAACATTGCGCAATTACAACCCTCTGATGTTCGATTTTGCCGTAAAGCGATTGATGCAATGGCAAGGCACAGGATTTTCTTCACAAGCATTTGAAACTAGAAGTTTTTTTGATACTAAAGTCTAATGAAATCGCTTGGGTAAAATCATAGAAGACCAGAAATGAACAATCAATTTACCTTAATGCAAGAACAGCGCTTTCGCCCGTTCTTTTTCACGCAGTTCTTGGGCGCATTCAACGACAATGTATTCAAAACTGCTTTAATTACACTAGTGGCTTTTCATAGCACCAGCCTCACCACAATGAGCGGTGCTACCCTCGCAACTATATTGCCAGGCCTGTTTATTTTGCCATTCTTTATATTCTCCGCCACGGCTGGGCAACTGGCAGATAAATTTGAAAAGTCACAAATTATTCGTTATGTAAAAATACTTGAAATTGGCATTATGCTATTTGCAAGCGCGGGGTTTTTTCTACATAACATTTGGCTGCTGGCTTCAGCGCTATTCATGATGGGGATGCAGTCCAGCATATTTGGTCCCGTTAAATACGCCTACTTGCCGCAACATCTTAAAAAAAACGAGTTAATTGGCGGCAATGGTATGGTGGAAATGGGTACTTTTGTGGCGATTTTGCTAGGTCAAGTACTAGGCGCCTGGCTGTCTAGTCAAAATCATCATGAGGTTATTACCAGCATCGCTATTGTTGTCATTGCAATATTGGGCTATAAAACTAGCCGTGACGTGCCAAACTCACCCGCTTTCGCAACTGAACTTAAAATCAACTGGAATCCCATCACCGAAACCTATCGTAGCATTCAATTTATTTGGCAGCACAAAACCATTTGGTTGGCTATTATCGCTATTTCCTGGTTCTGGTTTTATGGCGCAACTCTACTCGCACAGTTTCCCAACTTTGCCAAAAATGTTTTACATGGAGATGAGAGTGTGTTTATTTTGCTACTTGCCATTTTTTCTTTAGGCATTGGTATTGGCTCGTTGATGTGCGAAAAACTTTCTAAAGGTACAGTAGAGTTGGGCTTAGTCATGTTTGGCGCAATGGGGTTAACAATATTTAGTACGGATTTATACTTTGCAAGTGGTAATATTCATCAAACTATTCCAGAAGCGACTCAATATAATTTTTCATCATTTATTGGCTATATCTCACATTGGCGGTTACTGGCAGACATCGCGCTAATTGGGGGTTTTGGCGGGCTTTACATTGTACCTTTGTATACGCTGATTCAAACCCGTTCAGAAAAAAGC
>PHCL01000300.1 GCA_002842195.1 Betaproteobacteria bacterium HGW-Betaproteobacteria-20
AACAAGGCTACTTGCTTGTTAAAGTGCTTAAAGTGAACACTGTAACTGCCGAGGCAGACGCGCAACAATTGGCAAAAAATGAGCTAAATGCCGCGCTGGCGAACGAATATCTTGCGGCCTATAAACAATCGCTACGTGAGAAAGCGAAAGTGACGGTGAATGAGAAGCTTTTGCTAGGTAATGCCGCAAATAATTAATGCTTAGGTTAAAACCTACTGCGCAATGCATTGCATAAAGCTTTAATAAAACGTACGAGCAAAAAATGATGCTCTGTGAGGCGCTCCCAGAGCGGCTTACAGACAGGTGATATGGAAGGCATGCATTATAGGCAATAAAAAAGACACTTCACGGTGTCTTTTTTATTGCCTTTTGATTTTTCGACCCTTCGACAAGCTCAGGGTACGACAAGCTCAGGGACGCAAACTTATCAATAACTCAGGAGTTGTGGTGTTGCTGCACTTATTCAATAACGCCAGCCGCTGTGATGTTCATGCCGCCATCTACATAAGTAATTTCTCCCGTAATGCCTGAGGCCAGGTCACTACATAAAAATGCGGCAGCGTTACCTACTTCTTCAATCGTTACATTGCGGCGTAGCGCGGCGTGTTTTTCATTGAAGCTAATCATTTTATCGAAGTCACCAATACCAGAGGCGGCTAATGTTTTAATCGGCCCGGCTGATACTGCATTCACGCGGATGCCTTTTGGCCCCAAACTTTGCGCCATGTAGCGAACGTTGGCTTCCAGGCTGGCTTTGGCCAGGCCCATGACATTGTAATTAGGCATGGTACGCTCTGCGCCCAAATAGCTCAATGTGAGCAAGCTGCCGTTTCGGCCTAGCATCATTGGCAACGCAGCTTTAGCCATTGCGGCAAAGCTATAGGAGCTGATGTCGTGCGCAATGCGAAAGTTTTCACGGGTCACTTTGTCCAGATAATCGCCATCCAGTGCATCTTTTGGCACAAAAGCCACTGAATGGACGATAGAATCAATGCCATCCCAGTGTTTGGCAATGTCTACGAACAGGGCGTCGATTAAGCTGTCTTCCGCAACATCGCAATGAAAGACCAAGGTGGAATCAAAATCTGCCGCTAATTTAGCCACGCGATCTTTATGTTTTTCCACCTGGTAGGTAAAGGCGAGTTCAGCACCTTCACGCTTCATTGCTGCGGCAATGCCGTAAGCGATTGAACGATTGCTTAATAAACCAGCGATTAGTATTTTTTTACCTGCTAAAAATCCCATGATGTTATTTCCTATCTCTGTTATTTAAGGGTGTTTCTATCAATTAAAGTTTCTAAATGTGCAATGCAGTATGGCGATGAAAGTTTAATTGATAGCACCCCGTTTAATGTTGGCTACTTCTCGGATTGTACGCATCGCGTAAGCCATCCCCAAGCAGATTATACCCTAAGACGGTAATCAATATAGCAAGCCCAGGGAACAGTGATAACCACCAGGCAAATTGAATATATTCTTTGCCATCAGTCAAAATATTGCCCCAGGAGGCTTGCGGTGCCTGTACACCTAAACCCAAAAAGCTTAAACCGGATTCCAGTAATACAGCGCTGGCAATGCCTAAAATTGAGCTGACAATAATCGGCGTTAAACTATTGGGCAATAAATGCGTAAAAATTAGCCGTGCATCTTTTGCGCCCAAAGTTTGCGCCGCTAAAATAAACTCGCGGTTACGCAAGCTTAAAAACTCCGCACGCACTAGTCGGGTAACACCCATCCAGGAAGTGAGGCCAATGACAATCATAATGTTCCAGATAGACGGCGTTAAAAATGCAATCACTGCCAAAATTAAAAAGAAGGAGGGGATAGACAGCATGACATCCACCATGCGCATAATTAAAGTATCTACCCAGCCGCGATAAAAGCCGGCAATAGCACCCAGCACAATGCCGATTGCGGTGGATATGCCAACCGCCACAAAGCCTACCATGAGCGATATACGCGCGCCGTACAGCATGCGCGAGTATACGTCACGACCTAAGCCATCTGTGCCCATTAAATGGTGGGATGACGGTGATAGCAAAATGGCTTTTACGTCGATGGCATCGGGGTCATAAGGCGCAATAATCGGTGCAATGAGTGCGAGCAGTAATATGCTTGCAATAATAATGAAGCCTATTAGTACCAGTGGATTTGATAAGAGTTTCTTCATCGCATTATATTCATGGCATTGCACTCATTGCATTACTCCGCGCCGTACCCGTGGGTCAGCCCAGGCATAGGCTACATCAGCCATTAGATTGCCTATCAATGTAAGTACTGCACCAATGGTAAGAATGCCCATAATCACAGGAAAGTCACGCATCAGTACCGCA
>PHCL01000301.1 GCA_002842195.1 Betaproteobacteria bacterium HGW-Betaproteobacteria-20
TGCCTTTTTGCGTCACAATGTGCAAAAACTGCGGGCCATTCAACAGCTTGATATTGTGTAAAGTGTCAATGAGCGCATCCATATCATGCCCATCAATCGGCCCGATATAGTTAAAGCCGAATTCTTCAAACAACGTGCCCGGCATCACCATGCCTTTAACATGCTCCTCGGCGCGTTTGGCAAATTCCATCATGGGCGGCATGGCTGAAAGCACTTTTTTGCCGGATGATCTAACCTTGTTGTAAAAGCGACTGGATAACAATTTGGTCAGGTAATTGTTCAGTGCGCCAACATTGTTTGAAATACTCATGTCGTTATCGTTAAGTATCACCAGCAAGTTGGCATCTACGTTGCCGGCGTTGTTTAAGGCTTCAAAGGCCATGCCGGCAGTCATTGCGCCATCGCCGATAATCGCTACGGCACGGCGATCTAGACCGGCTTTTTGTGCAGCTACCGCCATGCCAAGCGCGGCAGAAATAGAGGTGCTTGAATGCCCTGTGCCAAAAGTGTCATATTCACTTTCAGCGCGACGCGGAAAGCCGGCAATCCCTTTAGGCTTGCGCAAATTTTGCATGGCATCGCGCCGCCCCGTGAGTATCTTATGCGGATAAGTCTGGTGGCCGACATCCCAGACCAGCCTGTCATCAGGTGTGTTGAATACATAGTGCAGCGCAATCGTTAGTTCAACCACGCCGAGGTTGGAAGCTAAATGCCCGCCAGTTTGTGCAACACTGGCTATGATGAAAGTACGCAATTCCTGTGCCAGTTGCACGAGCTGTTTACGCTCAAGCTGACGCAACTGTAGTGGTGAGTCAATCGTGTCAAGTAATGCGGTTAATAAGTGAGGCATATTAAAAACTTCGTTTTAAAAACTACGTTGCGTAATAAAATTAGCCAGCTCTCGTAAACGCCGGGCGTTATCGCCAAAAGGCGCTAACGCAGCAATTGCGTTTTCATAAAGCTGCGCGGCATGTTGTTTGGCGTGTTTTAAACCTAATAGCGTAACGTAAGTCGGCTTATTGCTACTTGCGTCTTTGCCGGCAGTTTTACCAAGCGTGCTGGTAACGGCTTCAACGTCCAGAATATCATCGATTACCTGAAACGCCAGCCCGATGTTTAACGCGTAATTTCTCACGGCTGCAACTTGCTCACTTGAGCCGTTTATTGCACCAAGTAAAGCGGCTGCTTGGATTAGCGCGCCGGTTTTTAAATGGTGCATGGTTTCAAGCTCGGTTTGAGTAAGCGGTTTACCGACGGCGCTTAAATCAATCGCCTGCCCGCCCGCCATGCCTGTTGAGCCTGACGCTTTAGCTAATATATTTAACATGCTGATTTGTTCGCCTGCTTGCAGGCATAAGTCAGGCTGAGACAGTATCTCAAACGCTAAACTTTGTAAGGCATCACCCACTAATAATGCGGTAGCGTCATCATACTGTTTGTGGCAGCTTGGCTTGCCACGGCGTAAATTATCGTCATCCATGCAGGGCATGTCGTCGTGCACTAGCGAATAGGCGTGTATTAGTTCAACCGCAGCGGCAGCGGCATCTGTAGCTATATTATGCGTTTCACAAAACTCCGCCGCCGCATAGCAAAGCAGCGCACGCACGCGTTTACCGCCAGCCAGTGCACTGTAACGCATGGCACTGTGTAGTTGTTGCGGGGCGATGTTGGCTGAGGGCAGGTTTTGATCTAAAACCTGTTCGATACGTGCTTGCCTGGTGAGTGCCCAAGTTGAAAAATCTTGTCCGCCCGTAGCGTCAGCTACTTTCAGACTACGCATTATCAGACTTAAACTGCACCAACTGATTACGCTCGTTCAATAGTTGCACTTGTTGTTCTACTTCAGCGAGTGATTGTTGGCAAAACTGCAGCAATAAATTGCCGCGTTGATAGGCGGCGAGCGAGGCTTCCAGCGTCATTTGGCCAGATTCCATTTGCGCAACAATGCTTTCCAACTCAGCAAAAGCGTGCTCAAAGTTTTCTGGATGATCGGTGGTTGGCTTTGCAGCCATTTTGGATTTATCAGGCGTCATTGCAATTATTATTAATAATAGGGTATCAAGATGCTATTCTACCAAATGTTACGGTAAAACCTGCTGTAAAAACCCACGAATATCATTAATCTCTTCCAGACACACAGAATGCGCCATGTTGTATTCATGCCAGCGCACCGCATAATGGTTGCTAAGCAATACATCGCGTGAAAGTTTGCACATCTCCAGGCTGATTACCTCATCAAAAATGCCGTGTGCCATAAAAATCGGAATATCCGCATTGACCGCAAGCGCTTCAGCGGCAAGCTTGGTTTTAACGGGTAGATAGGTTGACAATGC
>PHCL01000302.1 GCA_002842195.1 Betaproteobacteria bacterium HGW-Betaproteobacteria-20
AGTGCCGATTTCGCATTGTCCAGCCGTTGCTACTTCATGGTGATGCACTTCCACAGGCACGCCCATGGCTTCTAGTGTAATACACATGGCAGAGCGTACATCCTGCAATGAATCGACAGGCGGCACTGGGAAGTAACCGCCTTTAACGCCTGGACGATGGCCGGTATTGCCGCCTTCAAACTTCTCGCCTGATGCCCATGCACCTTCTTCAGAGTTGATGCGAACAGAGCTGCCGCTCATGTCTACAGACCAGTTGATAGAGTCAAAAATAAAGAATTCCGGCTCTGGGCCGAAGTAAGCGGTATCACCAATGCCGCTTGATTTTAAGTAAGCTTCGGCACGTTGCGCCAGGCTACGCGGGCAACGGTCATAGCCTTTACCATCAGTTGGGTCAACTACGTCACAGGTTAAAATCAGGGTAGGCTCATCCATGAATGGGTCGATATTGGCAGTAGACGGGTCTGGCATCAATTGCATATCGGAGGCTTGAATACCTTTCCAGCCACCGATAGAAGAACCATCAAATGCGTGGCCTTCGGTAAATTTGGCTTCGTCAAAGTGAGAAACCGGCACAGTGACATGTTGTTCTTTACCGCGAGTATCAGTAAAACGAAAATCGACAAACTTGATGTCGTTTTCTTTTACCATTTTCATTACATTTGCAACTGACATTGCTTATCTCCTAAACTTTAAATAATGCGTAACGAGGGTGATAGTTTTTGAATAAATTAACTCAAGCATTCTAGCAGGAAGTGTGCCAGCGAAAAATAGCCTAAACCGTCTTTGTGCCATGCACTCAGCAAATAATATAAAAATAACCCGCCCAATTATTGGGCATTAGCGTTAAAAATGCACCATTATGGTGCTAGTAAGGTTTAGCCTCGCGGCTTGAGTTTTTAGCGTTATAATTTATTGCAATGAATATATTGCAATGAATAAAAGGAGTTGGTCATGAAAACACTAGATGACATTTTAAATTTGGCCAAACAACGCGCAGCAGCGAAAAGTTTACCGTACACGGGAGAATTAACGCCCAGAGAGGCGTTTGACATGATGCAGCAAGACCCTGCGGCGGATTTGGTGGATGTGCGTAGCCGTGCCGAGCTTGAGCTGGTCGGCAGGGTGCCGCAAGCCACGCATATTGAATGGGCGTTTTATCCAGGCATGGTCGCTAACGCTGAATTTGCAGAACAGTTACAGGCGCTAATAGATAAAAACCAGACTATTATTTTTATGTGCCGTACCGGCGTGCGTAGCCATAATGCCGCCATGGTGGCGCAGCAGCTTGGCTATCGCAATGTATTCAATATGCTGGAGGGTTTTGAAGGCGAAGCCAATGCGTTTAAGCAACGCACCTTGATTAATGGCTGGAAGCATGCCGGCTTGCCCTGGTCCAATTAAGTCATGGCAGATAAATATGCCGTGATTGGCAACCCGGTTGCACACAGTAAATCGCCGTTAATTCATGCGGAATTTTCCAGACAAACGGGGCAGGATATCAGCTACGGGCGAATATTGGCGCCGTTAGATGGTTTTGAACCAACGGTGCGCGGGCTGGTTGAGCAGGGCTATCAAGGGGTCAACATCACTGTGCCGTTTAAAGTGGAGGCATTTGCGCTTTGTGATGCGCTAAGTGAACGCGCAACCGCCGCCGGGGCGGTGAACACTTTGATGTTTGCAGGCGGCAAAATCAGCGGTGATAATACCGATGGTGCGGGCTTAGTCAGTGACATTGCTAATAATTTAAAGGTGGTACTGCAAGGCAAGCGGATATTGTTGCTTGGTGCGGGCGGCGCAGCGCAGGGAGTCATGTTGCCGCTGATGCAGCAACAGCCGGCAGCTTTTATGGTAGCAAACCGTACCATTGAAAAAGCTGAGCGTATGGTGAGCCGGCAGGCAGGATTTTCGCACCTGCCGCGTGCCAGTACTTTTGCCGGCTTGCAGGGCGAGTTTGATATTATCATCAACGCAACTTCTACAGGATTAACCGAAACCGCCTTGCCTATTGCCGATAGCATTTTTGCAGAAAATTGTTTGGCTTACGACATGATGTATGGGCGTGAAACGCCGTTTATGAAACAAGCCAGGGAAAATGGCGCACAAGTGGCAGATGGGTTGGGCATGCTGGTAGAACAGGCCGCTGAGGCATTTTACTCATGGCGCGGTGTGCGCCCGGATACCAGGCCTGTTATAGCGCTGCTTAGAAGTTTATAACAGAAGTGAGTATGAAAATACCTGTGAATATGCCCATGAATAACCCTACAAATAAGCACGTGCATAAACGCGCGAATAAACCCATATACGTCATTCTGTACCAGTGCTTG
>PHCL01000303.1 GCA_002842195.1 Betaproteobacteria bacterium HGW-Betaproteobacteria-20
CTCTAAAAACCTCTTGCATGGCAGGCGCCTGACCGATAATCTCCGGTGTTTCTTCCAGCGTTACTTTTTCTGTATATTGCCTGGTGCTTTCATCCACCGCACGCTTGATTACATCTATGGCCTGGTCAACGTCAAACGGTTTGGCAAGGTATTCAAATGCACCGCCTTGAAAAGCCGCCACTGCGCTTTCTAAATCAGAGTAGGCCGTCATGATGATGACCGGAATATCAGGATATTTTTGTTTGATTTCACTCAAAAAATCCAGGCCCGAACCATTAGGCATGCGAATGTCGCTGACGACCACTTGCGGTTGATCCCGTTCCAGCGCATTGAGCGCTTCGGCGACTGAGGCGAAAGTTTTAAATTCTAAATCCGTGCGCGCCAGGGCTTTTTCAAACACCCAGCGGATTGATTTGTCGTCATCGATAATCCAGATTGGTTTCATCATTTATTCTTTCAAATTTATATCAATTTTATGTAGGAGCGACGACCTCGTCGCGATTGCTTTATTGCTTCGCGACGAGGTCGTCGCTCCTACATCAAAGTTTATTGTTTTAACACAGCAGGTTTAATAGCTGTTGTTTCAATCGGTAATAAAATGGTAAAGCAAGTATTGCCTGGCGTGCTTTCGCATTCAATCATGCCGTGGTGTTGGGTAATGAATGTTTGCGCCAGTGTTAAGCCTAAGCCGGTGCCGCCTTCGCTGCCCGAGACTAAGGGGTAAAAAATACGATCACGAATGTCGGCGGGGATGCCTGGGCCGTTATCTGTAATTTCCAGCTTAATAGCCACCCGGTAGCGTTTTCTGGCCAGTGTTACCTGGCGTTCCGCACGTGTTTTAAAGGTGATTTGACTGCCTGACGTATTGTGTGCCTGCATCGCTTGCACGGCGTTGCGGGCGATGTTTAACACGGCTTGTATGAGTTTTTCGCGGTCACCGATTAACTCGGGCAGGCTTAAATCATAATCACGTTTAATCAGTACGGCTTTGGGCGATTCTGCCAGCAACAGGCTGCGCACGCGTTCCAGCACTTCATGAATATTGGTAGGCTGATATTTGGGGGCACGGTGTGGGATCAGCAATCGGTCCATGAGCGATTGCAATCTGTCTGCCTCTTTAATAATCACCTGGGTATATTCGCGCAGGCTGGGTGATGGCAGTTCGTGTTCGAGTAATTGTGCTGCGCCACGCAAGCCGCCAAGCGGGTTGCGAATTTCATGTGCGAGGTTACGTAAAAGCTCGGCATTGGCTTGCTGCTGTATGAGCATGCGCTCTTCGCGTGCGATGCGTAGCTGCGCATCCATCTGCTGAAATTCTAAAATCAGGCTGGCATTGGGCGAGTCTATCGGCGTAACCGTGCAGGTAACAGCAAAGGACTGTTGCCTATGCGTACTGATGGCAAACTCATGCTCACGAAAGGGGCTTTGTTGCAAGGCGGCGTTTTTAACCGCTAGCATTAAGATTTCGCAATCCGGAAACACATCGTCAATCAGCATGCCAGTCACATGCGTGGCACTGAACGCGAAAATGATTTCAGCGCCAGGATTGATGTAGACCACACGACGATGCTCGTCCAGCAAGATGATGGCGGTGGCCAGGTGTTCTAAACCTGCAAAATGATTGGGCGTTGCTTGCACCATAATAGTATTGAGTTTAGTGTTCTTTAAGTGAGTTTATCAATGATAATACTATGATTAAAGCAAAAGTCAGACCAACTTTGGCGCGTGGGATTTTTTACTTATAGCTGATCCCAAAAATAACGTCATTATATGCGCTAAAGCTCATTATTCTGAGTGAACGAGGTCGTCGCTCCAAAAAACAACAGGTGACTGTCATTATTGATGGAACTAGCTATAGCAGTGTGATTGGATTCTTCGCTTCTCGTACGAATAATGTGCTTTAGCGCATATATTCTGTGGTGATGCCAAGCACTGGTATAGAATGACAGCACTTTGTAAGTCCGCATAAAACGGCTCATAAAACAGTGTTCCATGAGTCAAGCCGAAAGGGTGATATTTGAGGCGCTAGCGTAATGTATCAAGTTCTTTTTGCAATAACTTGATGTTGTTTTCATGGCTATCAACGTCGGCTTGTAAGGTTCTCATTTTTTCTTGAAATTTGGCAACGTTACGGAAGGTCTTACCGTCGGCATGCCGAATCATTTCAGGGTTGGATTCACCTTCAGCATAAGCTTTTTTGGCTTCTTCCAAAGCCGCCTTTTCAGCATCCAGCTCACTTTGTAAAATATCCCGGCGTTTGTCGTCGCGGTTATTTTGCGTTTGTTTATCTACCTTGGGAAACCCTTCCGGTGAGGCGG
>PHCL01000304.1 GCA_002842195.1 Betaproteobacteria bacterium HGW-Betaproteobacteria-20
AGTTTATCAATGGTGACATCTGACAAGGTCGCCATCACCAGCCCTAAATCGGCAGCACAATCGGTCGCCATCACGCCAGGCCCACCACCATTGGTGACAATCGCCAATCTATTTCCAGTTGGGTGGAAACCGCAGGAGAGTGCTTTGGCAGCGGAAAACAGCTGAGTAATTGATTTTACACGTACGACCCCAGCTCGCCTCACTGCGGCTTCAAAGGCATCATCCGAGCCCACCAGAGAAGCCGTATGTGACATCGCGGCTTTAGATCCGGCAGCGTGACGCCCTACTTTGACTAAAATCACGGGTTTAATACGCGCCGCCGCACGAATCGCACTCATAAAACCGCGTGCATCATGAATACCTTCTATATAAAGCAAGATACTTTGAGTTTTTACATCCGAGATCAGATAGTCGAGAATCTCACCAAAATCCACATCCACCGATGAACCCATAGAGATTACGCTAGAAAATCCTACATCATTAGATTGAGCCCAATCCAAAATAGCCGTACACAATGCGCCAGATTGCGACACAAAAGCAAGATTGCCGGTAATAGCACCACCCTTGTTAAAGGTTGCGTTGAGGCCGATGTCCGGGCGCATCACCCCTAGGCAGTTAGGCCCAATTAGTCGAATACCATAACGTTTAGCATTTTCTAGCACAGCGCGCTCAAGTGCTTTTCCTCCTTCACCCGCCTCACCAAAGCCTGCCGTAATAATGACAGCGGCCTTCACATTATGCTTGCCACATTCTTCAATAATATCCGGCACACTCTGCGGCGGCGTCGCGATTACCGCCAGTTCAACAGGTTCAGTAATCTGAGAAATTGAACTGTATGCCCGACAACCTTGAATTTCAGCGTGGGTGGGGTTGATAGGATAAAGTGTGCCTTGGTACCCGCTTTGCAGCATGTTTTGAAATACGATTTGACCAACTGCATCAATCCTGTCACTGGCACCAAACACGGCAACCGATTTTGGTGCAAATAGTGGCTTAAGATGGTGCTGACTCATGATATTTGGTTGCCATTCAAAAATGATGTTTGATTCTAGCGCATTACGATGAGTTTTATAGAATTAAGCTTATGGGTAACTCTAATATAGTTATAGCTATTTTCATCAGATATAAGGCTGACACCGAAGTGGTTCATTACTTTGAGCAAAGTGACAGGGAACACCCCAGACGATAGGGTATCCTTGCCTTTTAATGAATTTTCAGCACTGATTTATCAACAGTTAATCTGCGCTAATCACTAATCTGAGTTTAAGCTTTTTTAACGAATTCAGACTTCAACTTCATCGCCCCAATACCGTCAATTTTGCAGTCAATGTCGTGGTCACCATCCACCAGTCGAATGTTTTTGACTTTGGTGCCCACTTTAACCACTAACGAAGAACCTTTAACTTTTAGGTCTTTAATCACGGTGATGGTGTCGCCATCTTGCAGTACATTACCATTGGCATCACGCACTACTTTCATTTCCTCAGAACTTTCAGCAGCGCTATCTTTCGACCATTCATGCGCACATTCCGGACATACAAACATGGCACCATCTTCATAGGTATATTCAGAACTGCATTTGGGGCATTTGGGTAAATTGCTCATACATACTTTCTCGTTAGTTGGTTATCGATAGATAGTAGCCGCTACTTCTACTGTTTGCAAAATAATTTTTAATGCAAATTAAGCAAGTTCACCACTTGAAAAGCTAGCCAAGCGCCCCAAATTAGCAATCAAGGCATGCGAGTGCTAAAATGTCGCATTGCCCATGCAATTTTAATTTAAGATTAATTTTATAGCACTATTTATCAGGAGATAACCGTATGAAAATTCGTCCGTTACACGATCGCGTGATTGTTAAACGCTCAGAAGAAGAGCGTACCACTGCATCAGGCATTGTAATTCCAGATTCAGCTACCGAAAAACCAGACCAAGGTGTAATTCAGGCGATTGGTTCAGGCAAACGTGATGAAAGCGGCAAAGTAATTGCCCTTGACGTTAAAGTAGGTGACAAAGTGTTGTTCGGTAAGTACGCCGGCCAAACTGTAAAAGTGGATGGCGAAGAGTTATTAGTCATGCGCGAAGAAGACATCATGGCGATTGTTGAGTAATTTCAACTGAAAAATTGTTAAATAATTTTAACAAACAGATTCACCACGGAGACACAGAGGCACGGAAAAAACCAAACCCTCTCTCTTAAAAAATACAGGATCTATTTTATTGAATTAAGCCACAGGAAACATGAAGTACAAATAAAGTTTTTGACTTTCTCTGTGCCTCTATGTCTCTGTGGTAAATGTTTTTAAGGA
>PHCL01000305.1 GCA_002842195.1 Betaproteobacteria bacterium HGW-Betaproteobacteria-20
ACTTTTGTAAAACTGGGTACTGTGCTTTTATTGGCAGTGGCTATTGTGATTTTACAGCCTGAAGTCAAAATGCCTGCACTCACGCAATTTGTAGACGGCACAGGGCCTATCTTTGGCGGCAAGCTGTTTCCATTTGTGTTCATTACCATCGCCTGCGGCGCGATTTCTGGCTTTCATGCGCTGATTGCATCAGGCACCACACCTAAACTTTTAGCCAACGAGCGTGATATTCGCATGATAGGTTATGGCGCGATGTTGCTGGAGAGCTTTGTTGCAATTATGGCGATGATAGCGGCCACCGTGCTGGAGCCTGGCGTGTTTTTTGCCATTAACAGTCCTGCCGGCGTGGTCGGCAAAGATGCGATTGATGCCATTGCAAAAATCAACAGCTGGGGCTTTGCCGTGACGGTAGAACAAATGAACCAACTGGCCAAAGACATGGGCGAAAGCACCTTATTCGCACGCACAGGCGGCGCGCCTAGCCTGGCGGTAGGCATGGCAAGTATTTTTGGTAGCGCGTTTGGCAAGGGCATGCTGGCGCTTTGGTATCACTTTGCCATTATGTTCGAGGCTATTTTTATCCTGACCACACTGGATGCAGGCACACGCGTAGGCCGTTTTATGCTGCAGGATATGCTGGGGAATGTTTGGCCAAAAATAGGCCGTACCTCCTGGATGCCCTCTGTCATATTCACCAGTGGGCTGGTGGTGGCAGGTTGGGGTTATTTTTTATATATCGGCGTCATTGACCCTAACGGTGGCGTGAATATATTATGGCCGCTGTTTGGAATAGCGAACCAATTGCTTGCCGCCATTGCCTTATGTGTAGCGACCGGCATTTTAGTGAAGTCCGGCAAAATGAAGTATGTTTGGGTGACAGGTCTGCCGTTGGTTTGGCTGGTCGTCGTGACCAGCACTGCGGCATGGCAAAAGATTTTTAGTGAGGATATTCGTGTAGGTTTTTTTGCTGCCGCCAATGATTTAGCCGCAAAATTAGCGGCTGGTGTATTGCCGCCAGATAAAGCCGCCGTTGCGCCCCATTTAATCTTCAACCAGCAGCTGGATGGCTATTTAACCATGTTTTTCATAATCGTGTTATGGGTGGTGATTTTTGACATGTCAAGAATGACGGTAAGATATTTAGTGGGGAAACCACTATTACCGCTTACAGAAGTGGCGCGTGAGCCGAGTAGGTTGGTAGAGAACTGGGTGAGAGACTAATGATTAAACCACTAATGATTAAACCACTAAAAAATTTGTGGCGTAACATCCGCCGGCTATCGGGCGATGATGCTTATGAGCAGTATTTGGCGCATTATGCACAGCATCAGGCCGCGCTTGATGCAGAAAATACCGAGCCACCGCTCAGTCGCGAGGCTTTTTTTAAAGAGTGGCAAGATAAAAAATGGAAAGGCGTAAAGCGCTGTTGCTAAAGCCTTAATTTATGCTTTAAAATCAGCAAGAACCTTACGAGAGAAAAATGATGCCCTGCGAGCCGCTATATACAAGGCTTGCAGAGCATCGCTTAGGAAGGCAGGTTATATTTAATAAAAATATGATTTAAAAAATGCCAATATCACTCACATGCAAACGCTATTACTGCCGTTAATCTCAGGTTTAAAAATATTGCAGTTATGAGCGTTGATAAATTTTATCAATCTGCATTTCATCACTCTCAGCCAAGTCGTTTAAATCGTACTCAGTAATTTTCACACCGGCACCTAGCATGTTGACTTCAAGTGGTTGATAAGCCGCGATGATGTAATGTAATTGCGGTTCTTTTTTAAAGATTTTTTCAAATAGTTTTTTCATAGTATGCATTTTAAAATGACCTCGCTTATTGCTATAAGTAGCAATAAGCAAAGTGTGGGCCAATATTTTTAGCTTGGCTTTTTAAAATGAAAATTTTTAACTTTTTGATTTTAATGGAATTTAAATTCTATATAAAATCGCTCATATAAATGAGTGACGTATTACTAATGCATGTGTTGATTTTTCAACAATTATTTATTCAGCTGATTCATAAGGCTTAGGAAAATTTTTGTCTATGCGCCTGAAACCACATCCAAATGCCGAGCAACACCATAGGTAAACTCAACCATTGCCCCATGCTCAGGCCCATGGACAGCAAGCCTAAATAACTATCAGGCTCGCGCGCAAATTCCACCAGAAACCTGCCCGCGCCATAAACCATCAGAAACACGGCAGAAATAGCGCCAATTGGACGCGGCTTGCTGGAATACCACCAAAGCAGACCAAATAACACGACGCCTTCCAGTGCGAATTGATAAAGTTGCGATGGATGG
>PHCL01000306.1 GCA_002842195.1 Betaproteobacteria bacterium HGW-Betaproteobacteria-20
CCACCCGGTTTTCACTCAGGCCTTTTGATCGGGCAGTGGTAATGTAGTCTTGATGCAATACTTCTAGCATACCGTTACGGGTAAATAATGAGATGCCGGCAAGCCCAGTCAACCCGGAGATAAACACCGGCAACACTAGGTGTTTGAGCGTGTCAGCGGTTTGCGCCAACCAAGGCATATTTTCATGGCCTATACTTTGTAAACCCGAAATAGGTAGCCATGCGTGCTGCACGCCGGTCCAATACATCAGCATCAGTGCAAGCCAGAAGCCGG
Source organism: Betaproteobacteria bacterium HGW-Betaproteobacteria-20 (assembly GCA_002842195.1). Classification (GTDB taxonomy): domain Bacteria; phylum Pseudomonadota; class Gammaproteobacteria; order Burkholderiales; family Methylophilaceae; genus Methylotenera. The sequence continues at coordinate 274 of PHCL01000306.1, forward strand.
GAATCGCAAAGCCGATAAATACAAACAAGGTGATGCTGCGATCAGCCAGCTGGTTTTGCTTGAGCGCAGAAATCACACCAAGCGGCAGTGCGATGCCTATTATTAATATTAGGCTTAACACGTTGATAAGCAGGGTGATTGGCAACGCTTCCTGTATCATGCCAAGCGTAATATTGCCGTCTTTATCCTGGCTTTGCCAAAAAACCGGCCGCTGGTGCGAGGCAAACGAAGTGCCAAAATCCAGCGTCACTATACGCTTCATCCATAAGCCGTATTGCACAATCACAGGCTTATCCAGGTTATACAATTCACGTAATTTTTGCCGAGATTCTTCACTGGCTTTAGGGTTAAAGCTGGCTTCGCTGGTGGTGATGTCGCCTGGCGCCAAGTGCATGATAAAAAACGAAATCAGGCTGATGCCAATTAACAGCGGAATCATCCAGAGCACGCGTTTTAGTAGGTATTTAAGCATAGTTTTGGTTTAACGCTCGCTCATCTCGTTACGTACATAGGCATTGGGAATATACCATTCGTAAGTGTTATAACCAATGCCGGCAGGCGGCGCCGGATTGCTGATGCCTTGTACGCGTTTATGAATGGCAGATAAGCCATAACCTGCGGATAAATATACAATCGGGCTGTCTTCCAGCAAGATTCTTGAAAATTCATGGTAGATTTTCATGCGTTTGTCCGGGTCTAGCTCTAGCCGGCCAGCTTCAAGCAGTTGATCGACTTGTGGATTGCTGTAGCTAAGAAAGTTAAATTGCCCGGGTGCTTGCTGGCTGGAATGCCAAATGCTGTATTGGTCCGGGTCTAGCGATAAGCTCCAGCCTAATACAACCACATCAAACTCTTTAGGTTTAATAAACCTGCCTAGAAAACTGGCCCACTCTAATACGCGAATATTGGCATCGATGCCAATCTCTTTAAGGCGGCGCTGTATCAATACGCCAGTCATTTCGCGTTCTTTGTTTTGATTGGTGAGAATTTCAAAACTCAATGGTTTGCCATCTTTATCTAAAATACCATCGCCATCGTGGTCTGCATAACCGGCTTCTTTGAGCAACGCTTTTGCCCTGTCCGGGTCATAAGGATAGGGTTTGAGCGCAGGATTGCTCCAGCGTGTACCCGGTTTGTAAGGCGATGCTACCGGTTCGCCCAAGCCTAATAGCACCCCATCAATAATTTCCTGTTTGTCGATTGCGTAGTTAATGGCCTGGCGAACGCGTATGTCGTCAAACGGTTTGCGTTTCAGGTTAAAGCCCATGTAGGTGTAACTATTGCCCAGCTCTTTATACAGCGCAATATTTTTACTCAGGTCTGGTCGAGCAGGGAAAATGCGTGCGTATTGAATGGGATTCAGCCCCATAGAATCAATATTGTCAGCGCTAAGTTCTAAAAACTGCGCAGCTTTATCTGGAATGATACGTGACATTAAATTGTCAATTCTGGCTTGGCCTTGCGTAGCGTTAGTGTTGCGTGACAATCTTAGATACTGTCCGTTTTTCCAGTTGTCCAATTTGTAGTAGTGGCTACCCACAGGATTGCGTGCAAAGGCCGTGGTGTTGATGTCCTGGTCTTTTAATAAGTGTTTAGGCAAAATATGCAAGCCTGCCCACGTATCTAATGCGGGCGCATAAGGCGCAGCATAAGTCACCCGAAAGGTATTGGCATCAGGTGTTTCAGCTTTGGTGACGAGTTTGTAATCGGAGCCGTAAGGCGTGCGGGTATGATCATCGGTGACTTTTTGCCAGGTGAACAGCACATCATCACTGGTTAACGGTGCGTTATCTGCCCATTTTAGATTAGGTTTAAGATGAAACGTAATGGTTTTTTTGTCGCTAGAAATATCCCAGGATTGCGCTAACTCGCCTGTTAAATCCAGGTTTTTGTCATACTTGAGCAGGCTGTTAAAGATGTTGCCGGCAATGGCAGAAGCCGCAGATTCGCCTGCAATCATGGCAATTAAACCGCTGGGCTCGCCGGTCATGGCGTCTATTAAAGTGCCGCCATTGCTCGGCGGGAAG
>PHCL01000307.1 GCA_002842195.1 Betaproteobacteria bacterium HGW-Betaproteobacteria-20
CCCGCACATCTATTAGCGCGAGTGCTTGTTTTAGTTGTTTGGTGAGCAGTTCATCGGCTGAACTTTGCTGGGCGATGCCTGAAGGGTGGTTGTGTGCAAAAATGACGCTTGCGGCGTTATGGTGCAATACGCGTTTAAGCACTTCGCGCGGGTAAACGCTGGTTTGCGTGAGCGTGCCGCTGAACATTTCTTCAGTAGCTATCAGGTGGTTTTGTGTATCTAAAAATAGCACTAAAAATACTTCTCTCGCCAAACCGCCAAGCTTCAATACCAGCAAGTCGCGTACCTGCTGGGGCGAATTAAATACGTCGCGTTGCTGCAGTTGCTCGTTTAATGCGCGGCGGCTCATTTCAAAAATCGCCTGCAACTGCGCGTATTTGCTAGCGCCTATACCATGTACCTGACTTAGCTCAGGTTCAGTCGCGGCGAATATACCGTTTAAACTGCCAAACTGTGTGAGTAAATCGCGCGCTAAATCAACTGCGCTTTTGCCCACAACGCCTACACGCAAAAATATGGCGATTAACTCAGCGTCTGATAACGCTTCTGCGCCCAGTTCGATCAGTTTCTCGCGCGGACGCTCTGCGGTTGGCCAGTCAGTTATTGCCATACATTTCCCTTTAATGCATCAGGCTTTTGCCTGCTGGTTATTTTCGCTCAATCACCACTCCCAAAGCCTTCAATCCTGGCAGTATCGAAGGTTTAGCCACTTTAATTTTCACGCTTAGCGCGCCAAACTCACTCAAAATTAATTGGCATATATGCTCAGCTAGCGCTTCTACTAATTGAAAACTATGCTCGTTTAAGGTGCCACGGATGCGCTCAACTACGGCGCCATAGTCTATGGTGTCGGCAATGGCATCGCTTTTGCCGGCCTGGCTTAAGTCGCAGCCAATTTCAATATCGAGTATGATGGTTTGCGGCAACATGCGCTCCCACGCGGGTACGCCGAGTTTGGTTTGCACTTTGACTTGCTCTAAAAATATGATGTCCATAAAATAAAATGCCTAGTATTTTGCTATGGTTTAGAATGTGGTTAGATAGATTTTAGAACATATCAAGAAGGTTGGGCGAAATGAATGAGTTAGGTTTTATTCCTGTTACGGTGATTCCAGTTATCTGGATTATTGCGGCCTATCTGCTAGGCTCAATTGCGTTTGGTATTTTAGTGAGCAAAGCCTTTGGCTTGCCCGACCCTCGTACGGTCGGCTCCGGTAACCCCGGCGCGACCAATGTGTTGCGTAGCGGTAAAAAATCTGCGGCCGTGTTGACTCTGCTTGGTGACGTGCTTAAGGGCTGGCTACCTGTTTGGTTAGCGCTGCAATACGACATGCTCATGTGGGTGGTGGCGTATGTTGGTTTGGCAGTATTTTTTGGACATTTGTACCCCATTTTTTATAAATTTAAAGGTGGCAAAGGTGTAGCAACAGCCTTGGGCGTGATGCTGGCGCTATCACCCTTACTTGGTTTGGCGGCAATCGTGACTTGGGCAGTGGTGTTTGCAATCTTTCGCTACTCATCGCTAGCCGCAATAGCGGCGGCAGTGCTGGCGCCTGTTTATGCCTGGTTTTTCCTGTCAGCTTATCAAGATTATTTCATTACGGTTTTAGTGATGGCAGTATTGCTGGTTTGGCGGCATAGAAGCAATATTCGAAATTTGCTTGCGGGCACTGAAGCGGGTTTTGGTAAAAAATAGCGCTATGCTGAATTAACTTTAGCCGCTCACTTGGTTTATTGCCAGATTCCGTGTCAAGCACGCAATAACGGTTATGGTTTTTGCAGATCCGCTAAATCCCACCTTGGTTTTACACTAAAGCTGTGATTTGTATTACCTATTCCCTGCATAGCTTTTAACCGCATTGCCCCTGCAAAAGCAATCATCGCGCCATTGTCGGTGCAAAACTCCAGGCGCGGATAACTGACCTTACATAATTTACGTTTGGTGGCTGCGTTTAATTTTTCGCGTAATTTCGCATTTGCACCTACGCCACCTGAAACCACCAGGTTATCTAGGCCGGTTTTACGCAAGGCGCTCATACATTTGCTGGTTAAAAGCTCAGTCACGGCTTCTTGAAACTCCCACGCAATATCAGCTTTGGTGGCTTCATCTAGAGGCTGATATTTGTTTGTGAGTGTTAAAACTGCAGTTTTCAGACCACTAAAGCTAAAATTTAAATCACCGCTATGCAGCAGAGGGCGCGGCAATTTAAAGTGCGCTTTTTCGGGTGAGGCAGGTTTTGAATCAGCAAGCATCGCCAACGCAGGCCCTCCTGGATAACCTAAACCC
>PHCL01000308.1 GCA_002842195.1 Betaproteobacteria bacterium HGW-Betaproteobacteria-20
ATCTGGGTAAAATTCACGACATCGCAATGGCACGCTTTAAAGTAAGCCGCTACGCAGAAGATATGAAAACATTGCTGGGCGAGCCGGAGATTTTAGAAATTGCCGGGCCGAGTTTTAGAAAAGTTGGCTTGGGTAAAGATGTTACCGATAAATTTTTAAGCGGTTTGCCAGGCATACAAAAAGAAGGCTGTGATGGCTTAATTACCAGCGCGACTTTCATTTTACATCGCATGCCTAAGCATGTGCGCACGGTTGCGCTGGAATTTTTTGGTAATGTTTCCCATGCTGTACCAGCCATTGTTGAAATCAAAGATTATTTAAATGCTACTGCCAGAAAGGATCCCATTGTACTCATGGCGGGTCTGGAGCACATGGATGAGCGTTACATTAAAGCCGTAGGTTACGCGACTAAAGCCGCCCGCCAACAACGCCCAAAAATGGTGCTGATAGCCGATATTGCCTCTGACGATGAAAATGCTGTAGGTGAAGCTGCGTCACATATTCTGCGCCTTTGCAACGCACGTAATGGAGAAGGTTTTGTTGCGGTTTCTGCTGAAGCGCGTAAAAAATTCTGGCTGGATCGTGCCCGTACCGCTGCCATCGCCAGGCATACCAATGCTTTCAAAATCAATGAAGACGTGGTGATTCCATTACCACGCCTGGGCGATTATTCTGATGGAATCGAGCGTATCAATATTGAGCTTTCAATTAAAAATAAGCTTAAATTATTAGATGCCTTAGAAATCTGCATGCAGGGAGAGCTGCCGCTACAGGCCGATGAAGAGGGTAACGCCGATGTTGAAATGGTGAAAACCAAGCAGGCAATGTCTTTGCAGCTGATTGCTAAGTTGCGTGCAAACTGGAGCTTGATTTTAAATAATCTGGATGCGCCCGTTTCGGTTTTAGGCGAAGCGGCTATTGAATTGAGTGAATATGAAAATGTATTCCGTGCGGTGCAGTCTTATGATTTACGCATCTCCTGGAAGCGTGAACTCAAGTACCCGATGGCCGATATTTTTGCAGGGCGCGAGTATCAAAAAATACTTGACCGCTGCGATGAAATTCACAAGGCTGTGCTCAAAAGCCGTGTATTTATTGCCCTGCACATGCACGCAGGCGATGGCAACGTGCATACCAATATTCCGGTAAATTCTGACGATTACGAAATGATGAATGCTGCGCACGAGGCCGTTAAGCGAGTCATGGTGCTGGCTAAAGGTTTAGACGGGGTTATCTCTGGCGAGCACGGCATAGGCATCACCAAAATGGAGTTTCTGGAAGCTTCTACTATTGAGGCGTTCACCAAATATAAAAATAAAGTGGATCCTAACGGCCACTTTAACAAAGGTAAGTTAATGGCGGGGTCCGGGCTGGAAAACGCCTACACGCCAAGCTTTAGCTTGCTGGAGCAAGAGTCCATTATTATGGAACAATCTGCCATTGGTGAAATTGCCGATTCGATTAGCGATTGTTTGCGTTGCGGTAAGTGTAAGCCTGTTTGCACCACACACGTGCCGCGTGCCAATTTATTGTATAGTCCGCGCAACAAAATCCTGGGTACATCGTTACTGATTGAAGCCTTTTTGTATGAAGAGCAAACGCGGCGCGGTATTTCAATCAAACATTTTGATTAAAATTTAATCATGCCCCGCAAATACATTCTTGCCAGCAAGCTCGAAACCATTCAAGCCCATTTCGGTGCAAAAGCGCCTCAAATGTTGGAATGGGAGCCGGGAATAATTGTTTCTCCCGGTGATGAATCACTTATCATCACTCAGCAAAACCCTGGCGAGTTAATGCTATCCTCATTCGGCATGACACCAGCCTGGTCAAAAAGCAGGATGAATCTAATCAACGCCCGGACCGAAGGCGATAAAAACCCTGAAAATGATCCCGCTTTCAGAGGCTCGAAAGCAATATTCCTGAAACCGGCCTTTAAAAAACCGCTGTTTTCTCACCGCTGCATAGTCATAGCAGATGCCTTTATCGAATTCTCAAACGGTATACTTCCAAAACCTTACCTTATCCACCTCAGAGATCACAAACATCCCATCGGCTTGGCGGGTCTGTATGACATCTGGAAGAATCCCTCAACACAGGCATTACATCACACCTTTACCATCATCACCGTAGTATCCAATTCCCTTGTCCACAGTCTGCCATCCTCTAGAATGCCCGTTATCCTCCTGTTTATTTCAACCGAAAAGTATACCAGTAATTCACTCCAAAAGTATACCATTTTTAATAAATAAAAAGGCAGTACTCTTGTGATCGGGGTACCCCGA
>PHCL01000309.1 GCA_002842195.1 Betaproteobacteria bacterium HGW-Betaproteobacteria-20
TTGGCACACTTGGAAAAACAGATTACCAGCCTGCAAGAGCGCAATACTCAGCTGCTGGCGGATGCGGCTAAAGCAAAAATGGAAAGTGAAAGTTTTAACTGGCAGAAAGTTTTACTGTTCACGCTACTAGGTGCAATCATCACTTTAGCAGGGGCTGAATGGCTGCGTCGCAGAGTTTTCAGCAGGCGCCCGGACAATGTAACCACGCAGTGGTTTGATGCTGAAACAAGTACGGACACCGCCACTGCCGCCTCCAATAAAATAAGTAGCGATTTTGAAGATGCGCATACTAATGGCCCAACTTTCAATGCGCCTTTTACTGAACCACTCACTCAAGATACTTATCTTGCAGACAAACAAATGCTGGCGCAACCTGAAATAGAAGAGCATTTCAATGTACTGGAAGATGCCGATGTGTTCATTGAGCATGACCGCCCTGCCCTGGCAATTCAACTATTACAAAATCATCTGAATGACGCTCCGGCCGAGTCGCCTGTTATTTGGTTTAAGCTGCTTAATCTTTTGGCTAAAGACGGCTCCAAAACAGATTATGATGCAGCCGTAGTTGAGTGCAAAAAACACTTTAATATCAAAGCGCCAGAATTTGGCGCCATTTCAGCGCCGGATAACGCATCTATTGAAGACTACCCGCACATTATTACGCGCTTAGAAGGTGTATGGGGCTCGCAATATGCGGTCGGCTTCTTAAATGATCTCATCCACAACCAGCGCTCACAACCTAGAGAAGGCTTGGCGCAAAATGCTTTTAATGACTTGTTCTTCTTAAGACTCATCGCAAAAGGCCTGGATAAGTCAAACTCCTCGACACAGCCGCCTGAGTCTCTTCAGTTGGCTGTGACTGAGCCTACGTTAGAGAGCGAGTCTTTTAATGATGCGCTATTTACCGACATGGGGCCATTGGGTGAAATTGACCCGTCAGATGAAATTGACATGCCACCTAACGCCGCAGTGGCATCCGCCGAAGATGTTGTAGGTGAAACGGTAGATTTTACCTCGGCACAACCTGACGCGATGCTAGCGTTTGATGAACCATTCCAAATGATGGAAGAAATTGATTTTGACCACGCATCTGGTACATTAGAAACCGAGCAAGCTGCTGAACTAACGCCCTTGCAGGAGGCGCCAACAATCAAGCCGGAAGCCAAGCCAGGTACGAGTCCAAGCGCGAGTCCACCTCAGCAACCTAAAGTAAATGAAATTGAATGGGATTTGCCAGAAATAAAACCCGATTAAAAAAACTTAAGCGCAACAACTCAATGAAAATAGTGTGCAAACAAGCCTGCAAACACCGCACAACCAAACCAGTTATTGTGTAAAAAAGCCTTAAAGCAATTTGTTTTATCGCGCGCGCGAATTAAAAAGTAATGATAAGCTGCAATGCCTGTAGCAAGCACTAGCCCTAAGTAATATGCCCAGCCCAGCATTAACCGGTTGCCAGCCAAGGTCAGCAATATTAGTGTTACTGCGTAACAAAGCATCACAGCAATTACATCAAATTTCCCAAACGTAATCGCCGAAGATTTTATGCCGATTTTAAGATCATCATCACGGTCTACCATGGCATATTCGGTGTCATAAGCAATTGCCCAAAATACATTAGCCAACAATAGCACCCAGGCAATCATTGGGATGCCGCCTGTAATAGCAGCAAATGCCATGGGAATGCCCATGCCAAAAGCGATGCCTAAATAGGCTTGCGGGATAGCCAAAAAACGTTTGGTAAGCGGGTAAGTTATTGCCAGCAACAAGGCTGCAACAGACAGCTTAATTGTTAGCGCATTGAGCGTACACACCAAAGTAAATGCCACAATACTCAAAACTGCCGCCAGCAAATAAGCTTCTTTTTTGCTGACTTCGTTTTGCACCAAAGGCCGATGCCGCGTGCGTGCCACCAGTCCATCATATTGGCTATCGGCAATATCATTCATCACACAGCCGGCGCTACGCATTAACACCGTGCCTGTGACAAATATCAGCACCACAATCCAATCTGGCCGGCCTTGCCCGGCAATCAACAAAGCCCAAAGCGTGGGCCACAACAGCAATAAAATGCCGATAGGTTTATCTAAACGCATTAAGCGCTCATAGGCATCTAGTTTTTTGATTATGTTTTGTACATTCATATTAAATCTATTGTGCGAGCAATTGTGGTAAAAACACCTCAGTCACCATAATATTAGCGCAATTCAGACTGAAAATAGAGCGCCGCGCCCATAGGTAGCCTGGCTTTGAAGTTAAATGCTGTGTG
>PHCL01000310.1 GCA_002842195.1 Betaproteobacteria bacterium HGW-Betaproteobacteria-20
CGAACAGTGATTCAGCAAGTTTTTTACCCGAACTGCCGAGTGCTACGCAGTTAAGGCAAGCGCGTAATCATACTATAGGTAGCATTGAACCGATTGATAATAAGGGATTATATCTGCGCATACTGGTGCCGGTAAATTTGCAGGACCTAGCGGGGGAAACACGTATTTTGCAGTTACTGCAGCCTGTGCCGAAAGCGCTTGCCACTACCGCTGAGGCGGTGCAGGATGTGTATCAGGAATACCAACAGCTTTCATATAGCCGTACTTCGTTAAGGGAGGTATTTGCGTTAACGCTGACTTTGGTCATGATGTTGGCCATGTTAGGAGCGGTAGCCATTGCCTTTGTGTTGAGTCGAAGATTGTCCGCGCCTTTAACTGTGCTTGCAAAAGGAACCAAAGCAATTGCCAGCGGTGATTACAGCACGATGTTGCCAGCCCATGGCAAAGATGAGTTAGGTGTGTTGGTTCAGTCATTTAACAGTATGACACAGCAGTTGGGTGATGCGACCAAAGCCGCAGACAGGAACCGCGCTCGGGTTGAAGCGGCACGCGGTTATTTAGAAACCATACTGGCGTATTTGTCGTCTGGGGTAATTGCACTGAACAGACGCGGAGAGTTGCGTACTTTTAATCAGGCAGCATCTAATATTCTGGGCGTTGATTTGGAGGCTTACGTTGGTTTAACCTTAGATAAAATAAATGCCAAACAGACTCGGCTGGAAAATTTTTTACTCACGATTGAGAAGAGTAATTTGCATGATTCCCCGGAAAAAGATGATTTGCAGGCACAAATAGAGCTGGCAACGGCGCAAGGCAAGCAGGTTCTAACGCTACGCGGTACGCGACTTCCTGATCGTGGCTATGTGGTGGTGTTTGACGATGCAACCACCATGGTGCAAGCGCAGCGAGATGCTGCCTGGGGTGAGGTGGCCAGACGGCTTGCACACGAAATTAAAAATCCACTCACGCCGATACAGTTATCTGCTGAACGAATGGCGCATAAATTGCATGACAAGTTAGACGGTGATGATGCAAAAATGCTAAAACGCTCAACGGAAACCATTGTGAATCAAGTGGATGCGTTGAAAAGAATGGTGAATGAATTTAGTGAATATGCGCGCTCACCTGCGCCGCAACTACAAAAATTAGACCTCAATAAATTGATTGAAGAAGTTATTTCGTTTTATGACTTACCCGCTATACAAATAACACTACAACTTGAGAAACAAACTTGCTGCATAAGGGGCGATAGCACTATGCTACGCCAGGTAATCCACAACTTGTTACAAAACGCGCAAGATGCATTGACAGAAAAAACACAGGCTGTTATTACGGTTAAAACAAGAATAGAGGGTGCAATGCTAGTGCTGACAGTGGCAGATAACGGCGCGGGTTTCCCTGCAGAGATGCTGTTGCATGCATTTGAACCTTATATGACGACCAAGTCACATGGCACCGGGCTTGGTTTGGCCATTGTTAAAAAAATTATTGATGAACATAAAGGCAGTATTAAAATTGAGAATAACTCGGAAACTGATATGGAATCTGGCACTGTAAAAAATGCAGGCGCGATTGTGACCATCAGCATTCCGTTGTTGGTAGAAGGGTAGCTGGTAGTTAAAAGTAAGCACAATCAGAAATATGCACAACGCCACAATTAATCAACCCCAAATAATCAACCTAAACATCAGAAGATAAAAGCATGGCATCAAAACACATACTAGTAGTGGACGACGAAATAGGCATTCGCGAGTTGTTGCGCGATATTTTGCAGGACGAAGGTTACCAGGTGCAACTTGCAGAAAATGCCGCAGCTGCGCGTGCAGCGCGCCTGCATGAGCGGCCGGACATGGTATTGCTGGATATCTGGATGCCGGACTGCGACGGGATTACGCTACTGAAAGAGTGGGCGAATAGTAGTTTGCTTAGTATGCCGGTGGTGATGATGTCTGGGCACGGCACGATAGATACTGCGGTAGAAGCCACGCGTATAGGCGCGTTTGATTTTTTAGAAAAACCTATCGCCCTGCAAAAACTATTAAAAACTGTGGCTACAGCATTAAAACACGGCGAGCAATTGCCTAAATCAGAAATGAGTTTGGCAAGCCTGGGGAAAAGCCCAATTGTAACGGCACTGAAAGATAGATTAGATAAAATTGCCGTTAACGTTAGCTCGAGTCCAGTGTTGTTGATTGGCCCTAAAGGTTGTGGTGCCGAACTGTGTGCACGCTATTTGCAGGAGGCTGGCAGCCCTTGGTTGCAATTGACC
>PHCL01000311.1 GCA_002842195.1 Betaproteobacteria bacterium HGW-Betaproteobacteria-20
TGCAACGTGGCAACCGCCTATCGATTACACCGATTGATCCTAAAGAGTGGGCGTTTATTTTGAATAAGTTATGAGTGTTATGTTGTAAGAAAGTGACAATAAAAAACGCAAATTAACTCGCACCTAAAAATGCTCGAGAGAAAAATAATGCTCTGTGAGCCTTAATATATAAGGCTCACAGAGCATCGATTTGGAAGGCCTCTGATTTCACCCAGGTGTATGCCTGTTTTCTGGCACAACTGAACGGTATAGCAATGCTGAAATTAATATGCGCTAAATGCCAGAATTCCAGTAAAAAAGTCCCCGAACTCTGACCTGAGTCCAGGGCTTTTTCATCACGCCAAAATTATGCTATTTCAATTTGGTATCTAGTTGAATTTGGTATCTAGGCTACCCATGGATTTAGGGTAGGTGACCACACCCCAAGGCATGTTTTTCACTTCAATTTGCTTGGTGACTTCCAGTTTTTCAGCATCAATAACAAATATAGCATCGGACTTACCGCAAGCTAACAGAATTTGCTTGTCATCAGGGGTAAATGTGAAATGCCAGCAACGGTTTCCTGTCGGAATATCTTTGATTTTCTCAAAGGTGTTGGCGTCAAATACTTGCAGTGCTTTTGCCTTATTGGTTGCCACAAAAATGTGCTTGCCTGTGTTGTCATAAGAAATTCCGTAAGGCGTTTCAGCGGTGTCTACCGTGCGCACAAAGTTAAAGTCTTTATCTAACACCATGAATTTATTGCCATATTCCAGCGTGGCTAAGTAGGTGTTACCATCAGGTGACACCTTGATACCGCGCGGACGATCGCCATACTCATGTGTATGAATGGTTTTTACTAAACTACCACTTTCAAGATCATGCACCGTGATGGTGTTGTCTGCTTCATTGGTAATGACCAGATTTTTACCATCGGCAGAAAATTCGATGCCTTCGGTTTCAGGGCCGCCAACGATTTCACGTATTTTTTTACCTTGGGCTAAATCAATCACCGCGATGAGTGCAGGTATTTTTTCTTCGTCATCGTCGTCGTCCGATTCCTTTGCGCCTGGTTTAGGTGGAGGGCCGCCTTTAGCGCTGGGCTCAGATGAAATATAAGCGTAATTGCCGCTGACACGCACGAACTCAGGATTTTTACCAATTTCAATTTGCTGGGTCACTTCACCGGTTTCGGTGTTGATGATAGAAACACTGGAATTCTCGCGGGTGGCTACAATCAGCTGTTTACCGTCATCGGTAATGCCTAAGCCGCGTGGAGATTCACCTTTTGTATCAATCTGCTTGATTACTTTCATGCTGGCAAGGTCAATTACGCTAACGCCAGCATCCTGGCTGGTCACATAAGCCAAGCCAGCGGATGCGCCAGTATTATTAACTACAGCTTCGCTTGTTGAAGAGCTGCTTGTATCGCTATCTTCTGCTTTATCTTTGCTGCAGGCACTTAAACCGGCCACCAGCGCGAGCAAAACCAAACTGATGCGTGTTTTATGATAATTAGATGTAAATTTCATTAATTTCTCCAAAGTGTGTTTATGTTACTTGTTAGGTAGCCTATCTTTTATTAGTTCAATGCTTCAGCTTTAATTTTAAGCAAGAACCATGCTGAATAGACAATTCAATATAAACAAATGCTTGTTATGCAAGTATGATTAAACTGGCTGTATACAGCCAATGTTGGTGGTTGCAGATAACCAATTGGTTTAAAGCCGGCAATTTAAAATCAACCCAAAAATAATTGATAAGCAGGGTTGTGCGTTTCATCCCAGAACGGATAGCCCAGGTTTTGCAAAAACGTAACAAACTCGCCTTGCTCATTTGGCGGCACTTGCATGCCAACCAGCACGCGGCCAAAATCTGCACCATGATTGCGATAGTGGAACAAGCTAATATTCCAGTTATGTCCCATCGTATCTAAAAACTTCATCAGTGCGCCGGGTTTTTCGGGGAACTCGAATCTGAACACCACTTCATTTTCTGCTTGTGGTGCATGGCCGCCCACCAGGTGGCGCAAATGTAGTTTCGCCACTTCATTATCGGTTAAGTCTAGTGCTGGCAAGCCTTGTGCGATTAAATCAGTGACCAATTCAGCAGATTCTGCAGGGTCCGCAATTGCCACACCTACAAAAATATGGGCTTTTTTGGGGTCAGAGTAGCGATAATTAAATTCCGTAATACTACGCTCGCCCAGTAAGCGGCAAAATCTTTTAAAAGCGCCGGGTTTTTCAGGAATCGTCACCGCCAGCACT
>PHCL01000312.1 GCA_002842195.1 Betaproteobacteria bacterium HGW-Betaproteobacteria-20
CAATGTCAATTGAGGATAAACACCTAATTGCATAAGTTTACGTTTGCCGTGTAGTGTAGTTCTTAGCTGAAAGTATTTACTACCATTTTCATGAAGAAGAAGAAACAACCCGTTACCGTCTCTCATAGGGTTTTTTTCAACCTCGCCATACTTAGCAGCTTTAATAGTAAGGTCGTCTAGTAAGTCAGCGTTTAGCTTTGCCATAAAAGGTATAAAAGTTTACAAAGATATGCCTTTATACCTTTTTTTATACCAAATGCAAAGAGACATTATGAAACAACAAAACACGCTATGAGGCGTGTAATTGAGTTAACTAATTGTATTTATTAGGATTTGATACGATGTGATACGAAGAAAAACTATAACTTGGTGCCGACGGAGAGACTCGAACTCTCACGACCTTAGTCACTACCCCCTCAAGATAGCGTGTCTACCAATTCCACCACGACGGCATTTTGTGAGCTGGCGCTCAAACTTTTTGATTATTTTGGTATATCTTGCGTGCCTGCTGGTACTTCAGTAGCAGGTACTGTTGTAGCGCTTGCATCTGCAGGCGCCGCAGTTGTACTTGTTTGCGTAGCCATTGCCTTAACAACGCTGCCGCCGCCATCTTTGTGGCTAGCCATATAAGCAAGTGTCAGGCTGGTGCAAAAGAATATCACCACAAAAACGGCCGTTGCACGGCTCATAAAATTTGCTGAGCCAGACACACCAAACAAACTACCAGAGGCACCGCTACCGAAGGATGCTCCCATATCCGCGCCCTTGCCATGTTGCAATAGCACCAGACCAATCACTCCCAGCGCTGCTAATATATGAATAACTAATACAAATTTTTCCATTTTTCACCTGATACTTTAATAATTACAGCTTATTTAATAGATTAAACAAGCAATGCCCTGAATATAAAACCGCAACCCATTTTAGGCTGCGGCACGGCATATCAACTCGAATTCCTGCGCGTTTAATGAACACTTGCCGATAAGACCGCCGTCTATATCCTGCATAGCGAATAATTGTACCGCATTTTTAGGTTTTACGCTTCCCCCATAGAGGATTTTCAAGCTGGTTGATGTCGTAATATCTTGTGCTGCCACCTTGCCGCGAATAAATTTATGCATGCTCTGTGCTTGCTCGCTACTAGCTGCCAAGCCCGTGCCTATCGCCCAGATAGGCTCGTAAGCCACCACTGCGTTAGCAAATACTGCCGCACCATATCGGTTAATAATAGTATCAAGTTGTTTTCCTACCACCATTTGCATTACACCCGCCTCACGCTCAATTAGGGTTTCACCCACACACAAAATCGGCGTTAGGCCATGCTGCTGTGCCTGTATAAATTTGGTGGCAATATTTTCATCTGATTCGCAATATGCCGTAGCCCGTTCAGAATGCCCAATAATTACGTGCGTTGCGCCAAAGTCTTTCAACATAGATGCGCTCACTTCACCCGTAAATGCGCCTACTGCATCTTTACTTAAATTTTGTGCGCCCCACGCAATACCAGTGTTTTGCAGCATAGATTGCGCTTGCGCAAGGTATGGATAAGGCACACAAACCACAACATCAATATTTTTTAATTGGGAGAGTTTTTCAATATAAGCCGCTAACAGCTGCTTATTTGATGCTAAATTGCCGTGCATTTTCCAATTGGCGACTATTAATTTCCGACGCATGCTAATCCTGATTTTAGTTTAATTATGATTAATTTTCATTGACATTCTAACAAACCTGATGCTGGCTTTCGCGGCATAACACCGTCAATTTACAAGCGGTACAAGTCATATCCGCTCATTGTAGCTTGATAAATTGTATCTTTATACTAAGTGGCACATCGAAGCCAAATTAAATAAATCCAAAACTTACAACGCACTGTATCGCCATGTTGAATCCGTATTGATTAAATGTTAAGTTGATTGAGTATCTTGCGTGCCTCTAGCGCAACTTCTGAGGCAGTGAGCCCTACCGGGCCAACCCCTTGCATAACCAAAGCATCCGCTGCCGCGCCGTGTACATAAACCCCGAGTTTTGCCGCAGGGAATCCAGTCAAACCTTGCGCTATCAAGCTACCGATAATACCGCTTAACACATCCCCTGTGCCGCCGCTCGCAAGGCCTGCGTTACCTGTGGTATTGATGAACCAATTGCCATCATGATGTGCAACAATGCTACCAGCACCCTTTAGCACACAGGTAGCATGCAATGAACTGGCTAATTTAAGTGCGTTT
>PHCL01000313.1 GCA_002842195.1 Betaproteobacteria bacterium HGW-Betaproteobacteria-20
TGGTGCTATCAAGCAGTTGGTGCGTTTTAAGGTAGTCAAAAATCCTTCCGTATTGCATGTCTAAATGGTGCACAGAGTTGATGTAGCGATTCTTAATGGGGATGATGTCATTGCGCAGTGCAGTTTTATTCAAAGTTGCATAATTTAAATCATCACGGAAAGGGGTTGCAATCACACTTTCAGGGGGAAAGTAATAACGTGCGTGTGGTGATTCAAAAAACATAAACGTAAAGAACGGCTTGGCAGGATTACGTTGATCAATAAACGAGAGTAATTTTGTCACGTTATCGCGGTCATTTTCCCAGCCAGTAGGTGCTACGTTGGCATCATGCAGTTGCTCACTAGGCACATGTGCGAAAATAGTTTTATCAAATTCAGGATAGGTGAATTTTGCACTCGTGCGCAGATCCATCTGATAATCCTGTTTTTGCAGCACGTCTATTATTGCGGCACCACGGCGCTCTGCCAGGAATGGAAACCAGTAGTTTCCCGGTAAGCCGGTGAACATGCCAAAAACGCCCATGCGAGTACCATTGCCAGTGCTGTAATTGCGCGTATAGCGAGCGGCATTTTTTGCAAATTCCCAGCTTTTTGGCATCACTTCTTCATTTAGTGTATCTGCCCGCCAGGATTCGGAAGTCAGCCAAATAATGTTGTAGGGTTTTGCAGGTTTGTTAAATTGGATTGGGTTAAGCGGGTAATTTAATTTACCTTTTACCTTGAGCTTGTTTTCACGTTGCGTAGTAAATCCTAGTTTTTTGAAAAAACCACGGGCAGAAACGGTTTGATAAAATGGCACGGATTGGGCAACTTCGTTTAATTGGTTCGTGGTATAACTGTCCAGTGCAAAGCCCATGTGTACAAAAATGGTGGTCACTAAGGCGGTAGCCGGCAGAAACTTAAATGAAAGACCGCCCGTATTTCTTTTAATACACAAGCGATACGACAGCCATAAAATTAAAGCTTGTAAACTTAAAAAGCCTAATGTGATAAGTGCAAAGCCAACATCAGACGCGCTGCTTCCGCCTAATGATTCAATTCCACCTGGGGTTATGACCAGATTGAGAATAAACCCATTAAAAAACATGCCATAAAGCGAAAATAACTTGGCGTTGGCATACATTAATAATGTGGTGATGCTGCCAGCAAGCACCGCCGTAATATAGGTAGGTCGCAAACTGTCAGGGTTGAAGCGTTGGCTGATGAATCGGACGAGTGCGGTAATCGCGATGGCCGGTAATAAATAGTAAAGACCGTAAAGTAAAACTGCAATCAGCATAAAGCCCGAGGGTAGCCAGCCACTTTCATAAGTGCTGATAATCGGCAGTGAGTCTGAAATTAACCACAACACCACAAAATAGGTGATTAAGAAATAAATTTTGAGAATATTTTTTTGCTGATTGGTAACCATGTATTATCGATTTTTTCTTTAAGATTGACTGGATTTAGCACGCAAAATGAATGCCAAATAAATTATACGCTACGCTTATTTTTTAACTTATTGATTTTAATGGTTATTATTACTAGTGCCAAGCTTTATTATGTCTTGTTACGCACTTTAACTCAGCATTATCGCGCAAAAAACGGGGTATGTACTACAATTTTTGCGTACCGCCACAGGTACTGGCTTTGCTAAGACTACCTGACTATGCTTTAATTCTGCTATGCATATAAAATTTAAAAAAATCGCGCTTATTGGCAAATACATGAATCAATCGGCTTTGCAGCAAATGCAAAACGATTTGGCTGATTTGGCACGCCACTTAATGGCCAAAAATATTGAAGTATGGCTTGAAGAAAACACGGCACTGCATGCCGAGCTTACCGGGTTTAAAACGGCATCATTAGAAAATATCGGTAAAAAAGTTGACTTGGTGATTGTCATGGGTGGTGATGGCACCATGCTCAGTGTGGCGCGCAGCCTGATTGATGCGAATGTGCCGCTGGTTGGCATCAACCGTGGACGTTTTGGTTTTTTAACCGATTTACGCGCCGAGGATATGCTAAAGTCAATTGACCAAATTCTGGCAGGGAAATTTACAGAAGAGTCACGCATGCTGCTTGCTGCACAGGTGATGCGGCACGGAAAATTATTTTATTCCGGCTATGCGCTCAATGATGTGGTGGTTAAAAGCGGCCTGCGCCTGATTGAGCTTGAAGTAAAAATTGACAAGAAATTTGTCTACAGACAACGTAGTGACGGCCTGATTTTAAGTACACCAAC
>PHCL01000314.1 GCA_002842195.1 Betaproteobacteria bacterium HGW-Betaproteobacteria-20
CTATTACTTAGTAAAGTCACGCGCAACGCGGCTATGCAACGATAAAGTTAATTAATTAAGTGTTTTTGCCTTTTCTACAGCCTCTTCAATACCGCCAACCATGTAGAACGCTTGCTCTGGCAAGTGATCATACTCACCGGCAACAATGGCTTTAAAGCCTTTGATCGTTTCTTTCAATGGCACGTATTTACCTGGCGCGCCGGTAAACACTTCAGCCACGTGGAAAGGTTGTGACAAGAAACGTTGGATTTTACGTGCACGGCCAACAGCCAGTTTATCTTCTGGTGACAACTCGTCCATACCCAAAATCGCAATAATGTCGCGTAATTCTTTATAGCGTTGCAATGTTTGTTGTACGCTACGTGCAACGTTGTAATGCTCTTCACCAACTACCAATGGGTCTAATTGACGTGAGGTTGAATCCAATGGGTCAACCGCTGGGTAAATACCTAAAGATGCAATGTCACGGCTCAACACAACTGTTGAGTCCAAATGTTGGAAAGTAGTCGCTGGTGATGGATCGGTCAAGTCATCGGCAGGTACATAAACCGCTTGGATAGAGGTAATAGAACCTGCTTTAGTTGAAGTAATACGCTCTTGTAAACGACCCATTTCGTCAGCAAGAGTAGGTTGGTAACCCACGGCTGAAGGCATACGGCCTAACAGCGCAGATACTTCAGTACCGGCCAATGTGTAGCGATAGATGTTATCCACAAAGAACAATACATCACGTCCTTCATCACGGAATTTTTCAGCCATGGTCAAACCTGACAAAGCTACGCGTAAACGGTTGCCTGGTGGCTCGTTCATTTGACCGAACACCATCGCCACTTTAGATTCTTTCATGTTATCAAGCTTGATAACGCCAGCTTCTGCCATTTCATGGTAGAAGTCATTACCTTCACGAGTACGCTCACCTACACCTGCAAATACAGATAAACCTGAGTGTTGTTTAGCAATGTTGTTAATCAGTTCAAGCATGTTAACGGTTTTACCTACACCCGCACCACCGAACAAACCAACTTTACCGCCTTTAGCAAACGGGCAAACCAGGTCAATCACCTTAATACCAGTTTCAAGTAAATCTACTGAAGGTGACAGCTCTTCAAAAGTAGGTGCTTTTTGGTGAATCGCACGGCGCTCGTCACATTCAATCGGGCCTGCCTCATCAATTGGGCGACCTAACACATCCATAATGCGACCTAGTGTGCCGATGCCTACTGGCACAGTAATTTGGCTACCAGTAGATTTGAACAATGCACCGCGCGAAAGGCCATCTGAAGAGCCCATGGCAATGGTACGGACAATACCGTCGCCCAGTTGCTGTTGCACTTCAAGCGTTAAGCCTGCTTCGGCGTTACTTGAGGCATCATCAATAATCAACGCTTCAAATACTTTAGGCATTTGGTCACGTGGAAATTCAACGTCAACCACCGCACCAATAATTTGCACTACTTTACCTGTTTTTACACTAACGTTCGCTGTACTCATTTTTATATCCTATTCAAACTAATCTGTTGAATTGCAATTTAATTCGTAAAAATACTATGCTACTGCTGCTGATGCCTAGGACACTGCAGCTGCGCCACCGACGATCTCCGAAATTTCTTTGGTAATAGCGGCTTGACGCGCCTTGTTATAAACCAGTTTCAAATCACCAATCACTTCTTTTGCGTTATCAGAAGCTGATTTCATAGCCACCATACGTGATGACTGCTCTGAAGCCATGTTTTCTGACACGGCGTTATATACCAATGATTCGATATAACGCACCATCAGTTGGTCAATCACCGGTTTCGCTTCTGGCTCGTAGATGTAGTCCCAATGGCCTTTGGCAGCGCCAATCTGCAGCGCGCTTTTAATTACGCCGCTAGTAGTAAGTGCCTCTACTTTTTCTTGCTTCGCATGCGTACCTAAACGTTCACTGGTCAGCGGTAACAATTGCTCCAGCACAGGCTCTTGCTTCATGGTGTTGATGAAGCGTGTATAGCAAATATGTAACTGATCAATTTCACCAGCCGTATATGCGTCCAACATCACTTTGATAGTACCGATTAATGTTTCCATATGCGGTACGTCACCTAAACCAATGATGTGCGATTTAACATTTGCACCCACGCGGTTCATAAAGGCATAACCTTTGTTACCAATTGCGCTAACTGAAATAGCCTTACCATCAGCTTCCCAGGATTTCATCTGGTTCACTGAAAGTCGCAACAT
>PHCL01000315.1 GCA_002842195.1 Betaproteobacteria bacterium HGW-Betaproteobacteria-20
GCTGAAACCGCTGAAACGCTAAAAACAGAATCCGCAGAACCATCTGCGGCTGAAACCCAGGCCAAACAAGACAAACAGGCACTCATCGCAGCCGCCATTGAGCGCGCCAAAGCGCAGAAATTAGCGGCCGCCCAAGCCGGCATTAAGCCTAGGAATACTGAAAATGTAAGCGCAGCAATACAGGCAGAAATCAACGAAACCGATGCCATCCGCGAAAAAGCAAAATTGACGCTGGAAACTAATGATGCCAATACCAAGTAGCATGACTGCCTGCAACTAGCGTTAAACCCGCGACTAACGTCAAATTAGCATAGACTGCTACTCAGTCAAAGTGGTGGTCACAACTTGTTGTATATGAAACAATAACCGGCATTCTCTCCGTCAGGATTTTGAGCGGAGTTGAAATAACAATACTGGTGATTAAACTAAATAGGAATTATTTTTGAACCGCTCACCCTACATTACCGATGCACCCAGCATCAGCAACATTATGCTCAAAGTGCTGCTGGCACTCGTGCCTGGCATTTTTGCATACGTGTGGATTTACGGCGGCGGCATTTTGGTGACCATTACACTGGCCACCATCACCGCTTTAGCGACAGAAGCGACCTTGCTTAAAATTCGCCAGCGCCCTGTAAAACCTTATTTAATGGACTTGAGCGCGGTGGTCACCGCATGGCTGTTAGCACTGGCATTGCCGCCTTTAGCGCCTTGGTGGCTGGTAGTGGTTGGTGTATTTTTTGCCATTGCTATCGCCAAGCAGCTTTACGGCGGCTTGGGTTACAATCCGTTCAATCCTGCCATGGTGGGCTATGCGGTGCTGCTTATTTCTTTTCCGCTGATAATGACGAAGTGGCCTGCGCCCTTGTCGTTGGCGGGGCATCCGCTAGGGTTTATGGATCAGCTACAGTTTATTTTCAGCAATGTGCTGCCGGCTGATATTAAAGTTGATGCCATTACCTCAGCTACGCCGCTTGATTATTTAAAAACCCAGCTCAAGCTTGATCATGAAATTTCCGGCATTACGCAAGCGCCGACATTTGGTCTGTTTGGCGCTAAAGGTGGTGAGCTGGTCACAGGCGCGTATTTGCTCGGTGGCCTGTATTTGCTGCAACAACGCATCATCAACTGGCATTTACCAACGGCATTTTTGGGCGCTTTAGCTGCAATTTCATTCGTGTTTTATACGGTTAACCCTGCACATTATGCTAATCCCTTGTTTCATTTAATGAGCGGAGCATCCATGTTGTGTGCATTTTTTATTATTACCGACCCCATCAGCGGCCCAACCACGCCACGCGGCAAGCTCTACTTTGCCGCCGGCGTCGGCGTGCTTACTTATGTCATTCGCGTTTATGGTGGTTACCCGGACGGCGTGGCATTTGCCGTATTACTGATGAATATGTGTGTGCCGTTAATCGATGCGCTTACGCAGCCGCGCGTGTTTGGACATAATAAATAGCTTGGTTATAAAAAAACCAGCCCGGAGAAATAACCAGTCTCGAGAGATAATATGCCAGAAACCATATTCAAACACACATTAAAAACGACCATCACCTTGCTTGCCTTTGCCTTTGTTGGCACGGCCATGCTCGCCTATGTGTTTGGAATCACCCGCGCACCCATTGAGGCCAGTGAGAAAGAAGCGCGTCTGGCGCTGTTTAAGCAAATTCTGCCAGAAAACGCTTACGATAACGACTTGTTGAAAGAAACCGTACTAATCGCACCTAGCGAGCTATTAGGCAGTCATTTACCTACCGTAGCCAACATCGCAAAACTCAATAATAAGACTGCTGGCGTGATATTAGAAGCCGTTGCACACGATGGTTACAACGGCGACATTAAATTGCTCATTGCCATTCGCGCAGATGGCAGCATTAGCGGCGTGCGTGTACTTGCACACAAAGAAACACCCGGGCTAGGCGATTATATTGACATCAGCCGTGGCAACTGGATAAAACTATTTAACGATGAATCTGTCAATAAAACACCAGTTGCAGCGTGGCAAGTGAAAAAAGATGATGGCAAGTTTGATTACATGGTCGGCGCCACCATCACACCGCGCGCAGTGATAAAAGCGGTTTTAAAAGCGCTGCAATTTTTTGAAGCGAATAAAGAAACACTTTTTGCTATTACGGAATAAAATACTGGCATCACGCACAAATAAAAATTGGCTAGTTTTGAACAGCAGGGTTACCACCATTTAGTAACGCTAAA
>PHCL01000316.1 GCA_002842195.1 Betaproteobacteria bacterium HGW-Betaproteobacteria-20
TTTTAGTAGGTTCTACACCTTGTTTTGTGAATAAAAGTTTTGTGAATAAAGAAAATTTCATTACGCAGCAGGCTATGACACCACAGACCATTATACAACAGACATGGAGTGCAGGTATTGCGCCAGAGGTATTCAGCAAATTTGCAGATAGTGTGGATACAGATTACCACAAAACAATGTCGCAGTTTTTAACCCTGCAATGCATGGGCGACAGCAGTGCCAGAAGTACGGTTCGATTATTGCGTAAAAAATTTGAAGAGCGTCCCGCACCAACAACCCAGACTTTGAAAAAAGCACTCACGATACTGCTAGAAACTGACTTACGTGCTGAAGTTGAATTATTAAGAAAGCCGACGCTCCTTATTCATGGTGATCGTGATACGCTAGCGCCCGTGCAGGCCGCACATTGGCTGATGCAGAATTTACCTGTAGGTTTCTTGCGGGTGATGGCCGGCGCCTCGCATGCGCCATTTTTGTCACATCAAGCACAATTTATTGATGCGCTAGTTCAGTTTTTGGAGCCAGCGTAGTCACTTACCGTGCAAGCTAAACCAATGGATCGTTATTATATAGACAAGGCCCGTGCACGCGTCTCATTTGGGCGCGCGGCAGCCACTTACGATGCCTCTGCCATATTGCAAAAGCAGGTGCGCGAAGAAATGCTTAACCGTTTAGATTTAGTGAAGATTAATCCACAAGTCATATTGGATGCAGGTTGTGGTACCGGAGCTGCCAGCCACGCCTTGCAAAAACGTTTTGCAAAATCACAAGTTGTGTCACTGGATTTTGCATTGCCAATGCTACAAAAAACACGTGATTCCAGTGGTTATGCAGGCTTAGTCAGCCGAGTTAAAACATTGCTTTCTGGCACACAGCAAAACTTATTGTGTGCGGATATTGAACATTTACCACTTGCCAGTGCAAGCACAGGTTTGGTGTGGTCTAATCTGGCGATTCAATGGTGTAATGATTTGGATGGCGCTTTGCAAGAATTTTACCGCGTATTGCAACCGGAAGGGTTGCTAATGTTTAGCACTTTTGGCCCTGATACGCTAAAAGAACTGCGCGGCGCAAGCAATGTGCAAGCTGGAGTAACAAGCGTCAGTCGATTCATTGATATGCACGACATCGGTGACGCCCTAGTTCGTGCCGGTTTTAACGCCCCAGTGCTGGATGTAGAGCGATTTACGCTTACTTACGATGATGTAAAAAGCGTGATGCGTGATCTAAAGAGCATCGGTGCGCATAATGCAACAGATGGTCGTGCACGCGGCTTGTCAGGACGAGGTTTCCTGCAAAAATTAGAAGTTAATTATGAGCAATTCCGGGTCGATGGCAAACTGCCAGCTACGTTCGAAGTGGTATACGGGCATGCATGGCGCGGACAAGATAAGCCAAAGTTTGAAGATGGCGTATCGCCACTGACATTTAAACCTAGAAGTAAATAAATTTTGTCATTGCCCTATACTCGCAGCGACAGTGGGAATTGAAATTTATGGCCCAATCGTACTTAATCCTCGGTACAGACACAAACGTAGGTAAAACCTATGTTGCAGGCTCGTTGCTAAAACACTTCGTACAACTTGGATTAAAAGCCGTAGGCATGAAACCGATAGCATCAGGTTGTGAATTAAATGCAACGGGTGAGCTTGTTAATGAAGATGTACAGGTTTTACAAAACGCCAGCAACACCAAAGCACCGTTAGATTTAATTAACCCATATCGTTTTGCACCAGCTATTGCGCCACATATTGCCGCACAACAAGCTGGTATTACCATGCAATTAGAAGTTATTGCTCAGGCATATCTACAATTAACCGCTATGGCAGATGTCGTTATTGTTGAAGGTGCGGGCGGTTTTTTAGTGCCGCTAAATCAAAACCAAACGTTAGCTGATTTAGCGAAGAAGCTGAATATCCCTATTATTTTGGTGGTGGGCATGCGTTTGGGTTGTATTAATCACGCACTGCTGACGGTTGAAGCAATTGAGGCGCGTGGATTAAGGCTTGCTGGCTGGGTCGCAAATCAAATAGACCCCGATATGAATAATTTTGAAGAGAATTTAAGCAGCTTGCAACAGCACATAGTGGCACCATGTTTAGGTGTGGTGCATTGGCAGAGTGAAATACGTTTTAATCTGCCAGCCTAGATTATGCGTTATTCTAAATTGATACATTATTAAGGGTGCCTCTATTAATTCAAGTTTCTAACC
>PHCL01000317.1 GCA_002842195.1 Betaproteobacteria bacterium HGW-Betaproteobacteria-20
CAAGACCTCGACCGGCAAGGAAGGCGTCAACGCCACGCTGCCGGTCAGCCTGATCATGGCGCGCGCCCTGCGCGATTTTGGCGCGCGCACCGGCTTCAATCGCCATGTTGCATAAGGTCATACGACCTTCCATGCTTAAACTACGAATGACAGAACCCGCAAACTCAATCGCAAAGCCATTGCCACCTGCCGTGCCCGTTTTGCCAATAATAGCCAGCGCGACATCTTTAGCCGTTACGCCACGACCCAATGTGCCATTCACCAGCACTTGCATGGTTTTAGATTTTTTCTGCACCAGGCATTGCGTCGCCATCACATGCTCAACTTCTGAAGTGCCAATACCATGCGCCAATGCACCGAATGCACAGTGGGTACTGGTGTGAGAATCTCCGCATACCACCGTCATGCCCGGCAAGGTCGCGCCCTGCTCTGGACCCACGACATGTACAATGCCCTGACGCGCATCCATAAACGGAAAATAAGCTTTCGCGCCAAATTCGCGAATATTGTCGCTCAATGTTTCTATCTGCAAACGCGCAACAGGGTCAGCAATGCCCGCCAAGCCTCTATCCCAGCCATTTGTAGGTGTGTTATGGTCAGCTGTTGCCACGATAGAAGAAATGCGCCAAGGTTTACGTCCAGCCAAGCGCAAGCCTTCAAAAGCCTGCGGGCTGGTCACCTCATGTACCAAATGACGGTCGATATAAATCAGCGCTGTACCGTTTTCTTCGGCCACTACGTGAGAATCGAACAATTTATCGTAAAGCGTTTTTGCTACCATATATATTACCTAGCCTTTTAAAGCTAAAACTATTCCCTAAAATTACCAAACTGCAACGGAAAATCCGTCACATTCTTTTTTACAAATGCAATTGCATCTTGCAGTAAATCTCGCTTGGCACCATTTACTCGTACGGTGTCACCTTGTATGCTGGCTTGCACTTTTAAACCAGAATCTTTAATTAGCTTACTAATGCGTTTGGCTAAGTCGCCATCAATACCGTCTTTTATTTTAAGCTCTTGCTTCACTTTATTGCCGCCGACTTTTTGCACATCTTTATGCTCGAGCCGTTTAGTGGAGTCCGGCTCTTTTTTTTCCATGCCCGGCAATAAAATATCTTTAATTTGGTCTAGTTGAAAATCGTTATCACCGAACAAAGTAATTAAACTATCTTTCTCATTTAACTCAACTTTGGCTGAAGTACCTTTAAAGTCATAACGATTGGTAATTTGTTTGCCAGCAGTATCAACTGCATTTTTCAAAGCAACCATGTCTACTTCAGAGCTTATGTCAAATGAAGGCATAAATTATCCTTAAATATCCTTGTACATTCTGCAATTCTGACAAAGGTCAGAATCTTACGTTTTAAGAGAGGCTGAATCAGAAGGTAAAGCGCTTGACAGTGGAATATACGTGCTTCAACACATTATTCACAGGTCAAATTAACAAGCCGGAATTCATCATCAGCAATAAGTTATTCAAAATGACAAACGTAATCTAACATTTCAGTCACTTCTATATTAAAACTTGAGTTACCAGGCACGGTAAATTTTTCACCTGCGCTATATGTTTTCCAGACTTCTTCGCCTTTAAGGCGCACTTTACAAGTACCTGTATTTATTTCCATCAACTCAGGCGCAACAGTATTAAAAGTGAGTGAACTAGGGAAAATAACGCCAATGGTGCTACGTGTACCGTTGGGCAACATTACAGTATGGCTGACGCATTTGCCATCAAAATAAATATTGGCTTTCTTTTTTACACTAACATTGTCAAATTGTGCCATTTGCTTAAGCTCTCAGAAATAATCAAAACGCCATTATCGCAGAAAAGCCCGCTTGAATGTACAGCGGGGACCTTTAAAAGTTGATTTTAGCGGTCATCTAAACTAATTCCAAAGGTATCAGCAAATTTAAAATGTGTTAGGCAAAACAATCAGCCTGTGCCAGCAACTTACCATGCAAATCTTTGGCTGACAAAACAGGTTCGTCTTGCATTGGCCACTGAATGTTAATTGCAGGATCGTTCCAAGCAATACAACGCTCATACTCAGGGGCGTAGTAATCAGTGGTTTTGTAGAGGAACTCAGCGGTTTCTGAAAGCACCACAAAGCCATGCGCAAAACCTTCCGGTATCCACAACATGCGTTTATTATCGGCAGAAAGCTCAATGCCAACATATTGACCAAACGTGGGCGAACTTTTGCGC
>PHCL01000318.1 GCA_002842195.1 Betaproteobacteria bacterium HGW-Betaproteobacteria-20
ACCTTCATGCACCAGTTTTGCCAATGCCTGGTTGCAATGAATCGCCTCACTGCCGCCACGTAAAATAGCTGCATTGCCAGACTTAATGCAAAGCCCAGCTGCATCAGCGGTTACATTCGGGCGTGCTTCATAAATGATGCCTATCACGCCAAGTGGCACACGCATTTTCCCGACTTGTATGCCACTGGGGCGATACTTGATATCTGACATTTCGCCGATTGGGTCGGTCAGGTTAGCAATTTGCATTAAGCCTTCAGCCATGGTGTCAATGGATTTATCTGTGATGGTGAGTCTGTCCAGCATTGCCTCATCAAGTCCGCTAGTGCGAGCGGCATCCAAATCAAGCTTATTCGCTGCGAGTAGCGCGGTTTTTTCACGCAAAATTGCCGTTGCAATATACGTAAGTGCAAGATTTTTAGTGTTAGTATCAGCGCTTGCCATTGAGCGCGATGCTTTGCGGGCTTCCACTCCCATTTGCTGCATGTAGTTTTTGATGTTCATAGCCTATTATACTTTTTTATAGAGGTTGTGTACTACCGCCCACGCACACGCGACAGCCCAAAACACAGCCGAGAAATCTCAAGCCAGGCATCGCCTAGCATCACGCCTTTTGCTGTTTTATCAATATCAGCTAGCTTTTGTAATGCTGCTTCTAGCTGGCGCAAGCTTAGGCGTGCCAATGCTCGCTTCATTAAGTTCTGTTTGTCGCCATAAATGCGTGCGTTAGTCATTGCATTTACTACGTTTTCGCCGCGCATTTCAGCCTGTTTAACCCGTACCAAAGGCCGCAATACCCACATTAGTGGGCTCATAACCGCTACAGCATTTTCCCCTTCATCTTGCAGCCCCTGCAAAATGCGCACCGTGCGTGCGGTGTCGCCTGCCAGCACGGCCTCACCTAATTGAAAGGCATCATAGCGTGATACGTTTAGCACGGCCTCTCGCACCGTTGCATCGGTCAACTCGCCCTGGGGATGTAATAAGCCTAACTTCTGGACTTCTTGATTCGCCGCCAGCAGGTTACCTTCTACTTGATGCGCCAAAAATTCTAGCGTTTGTGCGCTGGTATGCTGGCCCTGCTGCGCCAGCCGATGGGCAATCCATTTTGGTAAATGTGCAGCATCTACTTCATCAATCGCAATTGTCATCGCTTGTTTTTCAAGTGCAGTAAACCATGCACTATTTCTTGCCTCACGCTCTAATTTTGGCAGAATAATGATCACCGTTGCATCCGGGATTGGCTTGTTTGATAATGCTTGCAGGGCTTTTCCACCATCAACGCCAGGCTTACCAGAAGGAATGTTGATTTCCAACAACCGACGGTTGGCAAAGAGCGAAACTGATTGCCCGTAAGTTTGAATTTGTTGCCAGTTAAAATAGCGCTCTACCATTAAACTAGTACGCTCATCAAAACCCTGTACTCTGGCAGCCGCTCGAATTGCATCCAAGCTTTCACGCTGCGCAAGCGGTTCGTCACCCACTAATACATACAGGCTTTGCAGGCCTTGTGTAAGGTGTTTCTCGAGCTGTGCCTGCGCCAATTGCATCTGTGGCTACGTGTTAACCTGAAGCCAATTTAATGGCGGATAATCTGCGCATAATTTCACGTATGGCATCACTACGCATGCTGGCGTTTAACTTTGCCTCTTCGTCAAGCTTACCTAGTAAGGCGTTGTCGTTAAATGAAAAGTCTCTGCGAGTTTGCACGGTTTGCGGTGCATTCCAAGTTGGGCTGGCTGGGTTACGTATTCTAAAACTTACTTGATAATTAAGCTCAAACTCACGGACCACACCTTCCCCACTTAAAGACAAAATGCGCTTTGTGTTAGTTTCGCTGATCATTTCAAGCAATAATTCAGCGTCTGCAGCATTCTCTAGCACTTTAATGCCATTGGTTTTGAGTGACTGATTTAGCTCCTTAGAAATACTGAGCGTATTGCCCTGAATGTGTAAAGTTTTGAATGACAAGTTGGCAACACCCCGCAACTGAAAGCCACAGGCCGCAAGCGTAGTGCTAAGTACAAGCGCTAATAAAAAATTTAAACGAGTGTATTGCATGATCATTTTTTTCATAGCGCTATGCCACCACAATGTTAATGAGTTTATTCGGAACAACAATAATTTTACGCACGGACATATTGCCTTCAATGAATTTTTGCACAAATGATTGTTGTAAAGCCAGTTTTTCTAATGCTTCTCTAGATTCAG
>PHCL01000319.1 GCA_002842195.1 Betaproteobacteria bacterium HGW-Betaproteobacteria-20
AGAAAATTAACACTTGCACATTAAGCGGCATCGGAAATTTATAGTACTCAGTAATCTCAAAGCTACCCGTACTCAGATATAAGTAGATGAATGCCACCAGCATCAGCAACGAACCGAGCAAGGTGTATAAAAAGAACTTAACAGTAGCGTAAACCCGATTTGGACCGCCCCAAATGCCAATGACCAAGAACATGGGAATCAGCATTGCTTCCCAAAATACATAATACAGAATGGCATCTAACGCACTGAATACACCGATCATCAAACCACTCATAATCAGGAAACACGCCATATATTGTGCCACACGTTTTTGTATCACTTCCCAGGCGGAAATAATCACAATTACCGTGGTAAGACTTGTCAGCAAGATTAATGGTACAGCAAGACCATCCACACCTAAGTGGTAGTTGATATTAAACGCTGGAATCCAATTAAAGCCCTCTTGAAACTGAAAACCACCATCGGCGAAATTAAAATGGGTATACAACGGGATTGTAACTAAGAAGCTTACAATTCCTCCAAGTAATGCTAACCAGCGTGTGGTATTAGGTTTGTTGTCATCAGCTGTCACCAGCACAACTATGCCGGCTAACACTGGCACCCAGATGGTAAAACTTAAAATATGTTGGATAAAGTAATTAAACATGTTCTTTACTTAAAATTTGAGCGAATAGAATGACAGCATAAAAAACACGCCGATAATCATGGCAAATGCATAATGATAGATTAAGCCAGTTTGCAACTTACGCACTACACCTGAGAGCTTGCCAATCAAATTGGCCGTGCCGTTAACTATGTTGCCATCAATCAGCTTTACGTCTCCAATTTGCCACAGCTTATCGCCAACAAAGCGTGAACCCGCCGCAAACACGCGTTCATTAAAGTTATCAAAGCCATAATTATTTTCTAAAATCTGATTGATTGTTGAAAATCTTGTTTGAATTTTAGCTGGAATATCAGGGCGTTTCATGTAGAAAAACCAAGCCGTCAACACGCCAGAAGCCGCTAAAATTAAAGGTAAAGTCATCAAGCTGTGTAGAGCCATGCCCACTGCTGAGTGATAAATAGTATGCCAGTGATGGGTCAGCTCGTGCATCGCTGGATGGGTGGCAGAATCGACGGTAATGACGCCTTTAAAGAAGTCGCCATATAACATCGGCTCAATAGTAAAGTAGCCAATAGCCAATGAAGGAATCGCTAATAAAATCAATGGCAATTTAATCACCCAGCCTGGTTCATGTGGATCATCTGTTGGTGCCAGGCCATGATGATGGTCATGTTCATCATCGTGATGTGCCTCCTGCTTTACAGTTCGCCATTTTTCACTGCCATGGAATACCAGGAAATACATTCGGAAGCTATAAAATGCAGTCACAAATACGCCAGCCAATACAGCAAAATATGCGAAGCTACTACCGGTAATGGTTGAAGCTTTTGCCGCTTCAATAATGCTGTCTTTTGAATAAAAACCAGATAAAAATGGTGTGCCTATAAGCGCCAATGAGCCAATGAGCGAGGTAATCCAGGTAACTGGCATGTATTTTTTAAGGTTGCCCATGTTGCGTATATCTTGGTCATGGTGCATACCCATAATCACAGCACCAGCACCTAAGAATAACAATGCCTTAAAGAATGCATGTGTCATTAGGTGAAATATCGCCACAGAGTAAGCTGATGCCCCAAGCGCGACCGTCATATAACCTAGTTGTGACAGCGTTGAATAGGCAATTACACGCTTTATATCGTTTTGAATGATACCTAGAAAACCCATAAACAATGCGGTAATGCTACCAATAATCAGTACAAATGACAGTGCAGTTGACGATAATTCAAACAATGGTGACATGCGTGCCACCATAAAAATACCTGCCGTTACCATAGTCGCTGCGTGAATTAAGGCGGAAATTGGTGTTGGGCCTTCCATCGAATCTGGTAGCCAAACATGCAACGGCACTTGAGCTGACTTACCCATCGCACCAATAAACAACAAGATACAAGTGACCGTCATCAGCGACCACTGCATATTGCCAATAAGTGAAATTTTTACATCTGCCATTTGTGGCGCTACTGAAAATACAGCGGCATAATCTAAACTGCCAAAATGAAATAACACCAAACCGATACCTAGCAAAAAGCCAAAATCACCCACACGGTTAACTAAAAAGGCTTTTAAGTTGGCGTAAATTGCGGTTGGGCGTCT
>PHCL01000320.1 GCA_002842195.1 Betaproteobacteria bacterium HGW-Betaproteobacteria-20
CCGTGGCGCGGCAAAAAGCACCTGTATTCTGCTCTACCAGAACAAACTCTCGGAAACCGCACGTGCAAGGTTAAAAGTGATTTATGAAAGTAATGATGGTTTCGCCATCGCTCAGGCCGACCTTAATTTGCGTGGTCCGGGTGAATTCCTAGGCGTACGGCAAAGCGGCGTACCGATGTTGAAAATTGCCGATTTAAACCGGGATGCAGATTTGTTGATTGTCGCAAAGGCATCGGCTGAAAAACTGTTAAAAGAAGATCCAGCAGCGGTAGAAAAACATCTGGAAAGATGGATGGGTAGTGCCGGTGAGCTGGTTAAGGTTTGATGCATGCGTGCAGCCCAGACGTATTGGGTTAGTGTCGGGCGGAAAAGCCTGCCCTGAACATAGTTGAAGGATGAGACTGTAAGCCAGCAATAAACACAAAAAACGTAAAATCTCATATATCATTAACCTATGACACATTGCCAACACACCCATACAAGGGGTTGAAACCCCACGCATAATGTCACATTATCGCCGCGCCAACACTGCAGGGGGTTGTTATTTTTTCACCGTGGTGAGTTACCGTCGTCAGCCATTGATGTGCGATGAAATCTTCCGCACCGCATTTCGCCAAGCCATTCAGCGTATACGCGAGCAACATCCGTTTATCGTGGAAGCATGGGTGTTGTTGCCCGACCATTGCCACGCAATATGGACATTACCCAAAAACGATGCCCATTTTGCCAAGCGTTGGCAATTGATAAAACAACACGTCACCCAGCAATGCAAACACGCATTATTTAACCCCGCGTTAATGACCGCATCCAAAGTTAAGCATCAAGAATCCACAATATGGCAACGCCGATATTGGGAACATCAAATTCGAGATGAAAACGATTTTAACAACCACATGGATTACATTCATTACAACCCCGTAAAGCATGGGTTAGTGCAACAAGTGATTGATTGGCCGTATTCCACATTTCATCAAAAAGTAAAACAAGGCATTTACCCCGCAAATTGTGGCGCAGGTTTTCAAGAACAGGCCATGCAATGCGGTGAAAGTTGATTTTGTAGGGTGGGGTTTTAACCCCACGCAGAGGCGTTGCAAAGTCGTAACGCGTGGGGTTAAAACCCCACCCTACTTGGCTGTTAAATTTCGTATGCTTTCCCAGGTGCTGCCCTGCCAGCCTTTATTTATAAGGCTCTCAGGGCAGTGTTTTTCTCTCGTAGGTTTTGGCATACCAATAAAATATACATGAAGGCTTGTATGAAAGCCGCTCTGACATTGGCTTACAGGGCATTATTTTTATGCGGTTTTGCCTTATTAAATCAAGATCAATGATATGGTCTACGTTGCTTGTCCATAAATGAGATTTAAGTTTGTGAGATAATCCACAGCGTGAAAACGTATAGAAACTTATCTCAAACTAGGTGCCGCTGGCTTAAAAAACCTTTCGCAAGTCAGTTGTTTTATGCATGGTTGATAGATAGCGGTTCGCTTACCGCGCGTTTACAGCAGCGCTATACTCGCTTTTCGGTAAAGCCGGTTGTCGTGAAATATGCCAAACCAATGCAGGATGAAGCGGCTTTATTGCACTTACCAATCTGTAAAACGGCTTTGATTCGGCAAGTATTGTTGATGGGAGATAATCAACCGGTGGTATTTGCCCATAGCGTGTTGCCAAGAGCAAGCCTGCGAGGCGCATGGAATGGGCTTGGCAGGCTGGGTAACAAGCCTTT
Source organism: Betaproteobacteria bacterium HGW-Betaproteobacteria-20 (assembly GCA_002842195.1). Classification (GTDB taxonomy): domain Bacteria; phylum Pseudomonadota; class Gammaproteobacteria; order Burkholderiales; family Methylophilaceae; genus Methylotenera. The sequence continues at coordinate 1,727 of PHCL01000320.1, forward strand.
AGGAGCGACTTTGTTTGCTAACCCCAAGGTGGTACGTACGCCGTTGAGTTATAAAAAATTAACACCTAATAGTGCGCTCTACCGGCATGCCACACAGCATTTAACTTCAAAGCCAGGCTACCTATGGGCGCGGCGCTCTATTTTCAGTCTGAATTGCGCTAATATTATGGTGACTGAGGTGTTTTTACCGCAGTTACTTGTTTAAGATTTTATGTAGGAACGACGCCTCGTCGCGAAAGTAGCAGTGCAATCGCGACGAGGCGTCGCTCCTACAATAAGCCGCTATTTTTGGAGGGTTAGTTACACACAATGAATGCACAAACTATCATCAAAAAACTAGATGCCTATGAGCGCTTAATGCGTTTAGATAAACCTATTGGCATTTTATTGCTGTTGTGGCCCACGCTTTGGGCTTTGTTGATTGCCGGGCAAGGCCGGCCAGATTGGATTGTGGTGC
>PHCL01000321.1 GCA_002842195.1 Betaproteobacteria bacterium HGW-Betaproteobacteria-20
TTCAACCACGCAGGTTCACGTTTGGCCAAATCGCCACGCATAGGAAACATAGTTTCGGGCAGGTTTAATTTGTATTTATTTTGTTCTTTATTTACGTTTTCAGTCATTTAACTTTTCCAACTAATGCTTGGTAGGAGCGCAATTTATTGCGCGAAGCGGTGGTAACTTCACCATTGCATTCGCGATTTAAAAATCGCTCCTACATAAAAAATTCTCTTGCGACAGTTACATCTGCCGAAATTTGCGCTTTTAACGCATCTAAACTATCAAATTTCATTTCATTGCGAATTTTATGCAAAAATTCTACATGCACATGCTTTCCATACAAATCCCCCTTGAAATCAAGCACATGAACTTCTAGCGACAATTTTTGTACGCCCGCAATGGTTGGGCGTATACCTAAATTCGCGACAGAATTCAAACCGTCTAATTTTACCGCATAAACGCCTGTTAAAGCCGGTCGCTCATGTCGCATATGCACATTTGCAGTAGGAAAACCCAGCGCTCGCCCGCGCTTTGCGCCATGCACGACATTGCCGCTTATGCTGTACGGGCGCTTTAGCAAACTTGCAGCTTCCTGCAAATGTCCTGCGGCTAATGCATTGCGCACGCGAGTGCTTGAAACTCGCTCACCATTTAAGTTAACTTGCGGCAAACTGACCAGATTGAATTTCGCCTCTAAAAAATCTAAAGTAGAGCCGGCACGCAGGGCGCCAAACCTAAAGTCTTCACCCACTAAAATGGCTTGCGCATTGAGTGCGTCACGCAAAATAATTTGCATGAATTCTTGCGGCGTCACCTTTGCAAAACGCCGGTTAAAGCGGCATACATACGCCTGTTCTACGCCCGCCTCTTTAAAGTGCTCCAGCTTTTCACGCAGTGAGCTCAGCCGAGCTGGTGCGCTTTCTGGCGTAAAAAACTCGCGTGGGTGTGGTTCAAACGTCATCACCGCTGAAGTTAAATTTAACGACTTGGCAGATTCGGTTAGCCTTGCTAACAAAGCCTGATGCCCCAAATGCATACCATCAAAATTACCGATTGCCAGCGCGCAAGGCTGCTGTAGCGTTGTTGGAATGTGTCTGAAAATTTGCACTAAAATCTACCCATTAAACAACAGCCCTGTGCATAAAATCCTTAAAGCGAACACCCATCAACCACAGCGCAACAAAATAAGTAGCAGAGCCCAACACTAACAGGCCAGCTAAATGAACCAGTTTAGGCATGAGTTTATAAGCCAACCATGTGGCATCGCTACCTGCTGCAAAATGCAAGGCAATGGCCATGGCAATCACCGCCACGGTAAGCTTGGTCATGAATGCCAACCATCCAGCCTGCGGCTGATAAACATTGGCTTTACGCAGATAATAATACAATAAGCCGGCATTCATACAGGCGCCCAGGCCGATAGATAAGGCTAAACCAGCATGATTTAACTTTAAGCCAAACACAAAAATAAGGTTCATGATTTGCGTTGCAGAAAGCGTAAAAATAGCAATTTTGACGGGGGTTTTAATGTTTTGGCGCGAATAAAATGCTGGCGCTAATACTTTTACCAATATCAAACCCAGTAAGCCCAGGCTATAAGCCATAAGTGCCTGGCGTGTCATTTCAACATCGTGTGCGCTAAATTTTCCATAATGAAACAAGCCTGCGACCAAGGGCACCGACAATACTGCCAAAGCCACCGCCGCCGGGAGTGCCAAAATAAAAGTGAGGCGCAAACCCCAATCCAGCAATTTAGAATATTCACCATCGGCTTTATCGGCAAAACTTTTTGAAAGGCTAGGCAATAAAATTGTACCGAGCGCCACGCCCAGCACGCCGGTAGGAAACTCCATTAACCGATCTGCATAATACAGCCAGGAAACGCTGCCCGTGATTAAAAATGTGGCGAAAATAGTGTTGATTAACAAAGAAATCTGCGCGATTGATACACCGAAAACAGCAGGCGCCATGAGCCTTAAAATGCGTCGCGCACCGGCATCTTTAGGATTCCACTGGAAACGTGGAATAAAGCCGATTTTCAACAAATAGGGAATTTGATACGCCAACTGTAACACGCCACCCACAAACACTGCCCAAGCCAACACCATAATGGGCGGATGAAAATACGGCGCAAAAAACAAAGCCGCCACAATAAACGACACGTTCAGCCACACGGG
>PHCL01000322.1 GCA_002842195.1 Betaproteobacteria bacterium HGW-Betaproteobacteria-20
CGCTAATCCATCTCTTTTGCACGTGAAGCAGCTTGTGCGGATTTAGATTTTTGATTAGATTTTAGTGGCTCACATAAATAAAGGCATGGTTCTGTAGGTGCGCAATCAGAGAAAACTGATAACCAACACTAAGCCGGTAAACCGGCAAGTGCTGTTAATAAATTGGACTCCTACATACGACTTTTCAAGAGATTTATCTCTTAGAAAATCGGAGTTCCCGTGGTACAAAAATATGAGAAAGAAAAATTATGTGTGGCATTGTTGGTGCAGTAGCAAATAGAAACGTAGTTTCAACCCTTATTGAGGGCTTAAGCCGCTTGGAATATCGCGGTTATGATTCTGCCGGTATCGCGGTGTTAAATGGTGGTGGTATAGCGCGTGTGCGAGCCGTCGGCCGCGTTGCCGCCATGACAGAAAAAGCTTTAGCGCTAAATCTAAGTGGCCAGGTTGGCATTGGCCACACGCGCTGGGCCACGCACGGTGGTGTTACTGAAAGCAATGCCCACCCACACGTTTCTAAAGATGAGATTGCTGTGGTGCATAACGGCATCATCGAAAATCACGATGAACAGCGCGATAAACTAAAGAAACTGGGTTATGAATTTACTTCACAAACCGATACTGAAGTCATCGCGCATCTCATTCATTTTTATCACAGCCAGGGCATTACCCTGTTAGCAGCCACCCAAATGGCGATTGCTGAACTTACAGGTGCATTTGCCATCTGTGTCATCTCGGTTAAAGAACCCGAACACATGATTACCGCGCGCCAGGGTTGCCCCCTGCTAATCGGCCTGGGCGAAGGTGAAAACTTCATCGCGTCTGATGTTTCGGCGGTGTTATCTGTTACCCGTAGAGTGATTTATCTGGAAGATGGTGACGTGGCAGATGTTTGCGGAAAAAGTGTCACAATTTTTGGCCGTGATGGCGCAGAAGTTTCACGCAAAATTCACGTCAGCGATGTGTCACTCGCCAGCATGGAACTTGGCCCCTACGCACACTTTATGCAAAAAGAAATACACGAACAACCACGTGCACTGACAGATACTATTGAGGCGTTAATAGACGATAATCGTTTCTCCCCTGCCCTGTTTGGCAAGGATGCCGGCGAACTGTTTAACCAGATAGACAGCGTACTGATACTAGCCGCCGGCACAAGCTATTATGCCGCACTCACCGCTAAATACTGGTTAGAGAGCATAGCTAAACTGCCAACTAATGTAGAAATCGCCAGTGAATATCGTTACCGCGAATCTGTACCAAATCCGCGCCAGTTAATTGTAACTATTTCACAATCGGGCGAAACGCTGGATACGATGGAAGCGCTCAAGCATGCTAAGTCACTGGGCCAAAGCCTTACATTAGCCATCTGCAATGTGCAGGAGAGTGCCATTCCTCGTGCTTCTCAGCTAGTTTTTTATACACGCGCAGGCGCAGAAATCGGCGTGGCTTCCACCAAGGCATTCACCACACAACTTGTGGCATTGTTCACATTGGCTGCCACGCTTGCAAAACAACGCGGCGGCCTTTCAGCAGCTAAAGAACAGGAATACTTAAGCGCATTAAGGCAATTGGGCGGCAGCGTACAGCACGCGCTTAATTTAGAGCCACAAATTCGTGAATGGGCCAAACGCTTCGCAAATAAACAGCATGCTTTGTTTTTAGGGCGCGGCATACACTACCCAATCGCGCTGGAAGGCGCGCTCAAACTTAAAGAAATCTCTTACATCCACGCTGAAGCTTACCCAGCAGGCGAGCTGAAACACGGGCCATTGGCGCTGGTAGATAGCGACATGCCGGTGGTAGTCATCGCGCCAAATGACGCCTTACTGGAAAAAGTAAAATCCAACATGCAGGAAGTAAAGGCAAGAGGCGGTGAGTTATTTGTGTTTGCAGATTCTGACAGCCACTTTACTGAATCAGAAGGCGTGCATGTGATTCGCACACCACGTCATGTAGGCGTACTCTCACCTATTTTGCATACCATTCCTGTGCAGTTGCTGGCGTATCATGTGGCGCTGATAAAGGGCACCGATGTGGACAAACCAAGGAACTTAGCTAAGAGCGTGACGGTGGAATAGTTTGGTTTAGTCTTGGTGCATCAACATTAAATGACTAATATTATGGATAATTCTATTATGAAAATCCTTATT
>PHCL01000323.1 GCA_002842195.1 Betaproteobacteria bacterium HGW-Betaproteobacteria-20
GTTGCAGGGTCAGCAAACGCTAAATCCACATAACCACGCAGGCTTGGGAACATATTGGCCACAGGCATACCTGCTTCGCCCCGTGAAGTAATGGCGGTGAGCGTGACGTTGGGATGAACGCTCAGCAGACGCAATAGCTCAACACCGGTATAACCAGTGCCGCCAACGATACCTACTTTTAGTTTTTTATTAGTCACTTTTTTATCACTCATTGCATCATCATAACAAACATAGCATCACAAAACGTATGAACATAAACGCTACACGCATAAATTCGCCATCGTAAATCAAGTTAGCAAAATAAAAAAGGCCGCATAAGCGACCTTTTCGTACCTCATCCGCCCAAGAGCTTTTAAAGCATTAGCGTTTAGAGAATTGTTTACGACGACGCGCCTTGCGGAAGCCCACTTTTTTACGCTCAACTTCACGCGCATCACGGGTCACAAAACCGGCTTGTGATAAAGCACTTTTCAAGTTTGCATCAAAGTCAATCAAAGCACGTGTAATACCATGACGCACTGCACCCGCTTGACCAGACTCACCGCCGCCAATTACATTGACCATAATGTCAAAACTGGCAAGGTTGTTCGTCAATTCAAGTGGTTGACGTAAAATCATACGCGCTGTAACGCGTGAGAAATATTCATCTACAGGTTTATCGTTCACAACGATATTACCTTTACCGACTTTCATAAACACGCGCGCTACTGAACTTTTGCGGCGGCCTGTACCGTAGTTATATTTACCAATCATTTCTTATCCTTAGATTTTCAATGCTTGCGGTTGTTGTGCCGCGTGTTCGTGCTTGTCGCCAGCATAAACTTTCATTTTTTTAATCATTGCATAGCCTAATGGACCTTTAGGTAACATGCCTTTTACCGCTTTTTCTAAAGCGCGACCTGGAAAACGGTCCTGCATTTTAGAAAACGTTGTTGTGCTGATACCACCGGGGTAACCAGAGTGGCTATGGTAAAGCTTACCTTCCGCTTTATTGCCAGTCACTTTTAATTTGTCGGCGTTAATGACAACAATATAATCACCTGTATCAACGTGAGGTGTATAAATGGTTTTATGTTTACCGCGTAAACGGTGTGCAACCGCGCTTGCTAAACGGCCAAGCACCAAGTCTGTGGCATCTACCACAAACCAATCGCGCTTCACTTCATGTGACTTTGCTGAGAAGGTTTTCATTGTCTTATCAATACTATGAGCTAAAAAAATTAAGAGGCGGATTTTATGCTGAAGCAGGGGTCTTTGTCAAACATTATGTGCAGCATATAAATGAATTTATATAAATACTTCAATTATCAAGCGCTGTTAGTTTTACTTGGCAAATTATTCAATTTGCCTTTTCCTGACATTAATAGGACATTATAAATCCTTTTGCGTAAGACCTGTAACCCTTTTGGGTGCATACGATAGCATAACCAACCGCATATTAGTTAGGTTATGCTACGATGTTAAATACATTTATTAAGTTTGCCCGGTAACTTCATCCTTTATAATCAAAATAATCAAATTTACTGGCAACTGCACGCATCTGGAATTATTATTAAATTGAGATTTTTTACATTTTTATTGCTAATTTTTTACGCCAATTCAGGTTTTGCCTTTGGTTTGGGTGAGATTGCGCTGAAGTCTCATTTAGGAGAAAAGCTTTTCGCCCGCGTAAATGTCACTGATGTTGATACTCAGCCAGAATCTAACTGCTTTACCGTAACAGACGAGAGCGATGTCCCTGCGTTCAAAAAAGCCAACATCACGCTCAAGCCCGGCAATGCTGACTATCAGTTAACCATCACCACTAACGATGTGGTGACAGAACCTATTGTGAATTTACGCGTTTCTTTTCATTGCGAGTCGAATATAAACCGTGAATATGTGCTGTTGCTTGACCCAGCCCCGACGCTGGACATGGAAAAAGCCTCCGTAGCAGAAATTACTGGCTTTGACTCTATCAATGTTGCCGATAAAAATACAAAACTTCCTGCTACATCCGTGACAAAAAAACCAAGTGCGCAACAGGCAGATTTGCAGGACCTAGCGCTACCGTTAAATAAAACCGACCCTGGCAGAACCGGGCTTACAAAGCGCACCAGGAAGAAAAATTTAACCGCAGCAACTTCAGTTGACGAGC
>PHCL01000324.1 GCA_002842195.1 Betaproteobacteria bacterium HGW-Betaproteobacteria-20
TAAGGCAGAGAAATCTGTAGCTGGTTCAGCCTTGACTCAAACAAAAAATAAGAAGTAGCTAAGTAGAAGAATGGCTAGGGTAATTCCTAGCCATTTTAAACTTACCCCAACGCCACTTCCACCAAATTATCACTAAACGTAGTCGAATGCCCCATATCCCCAAACTCCGCTGAACTAATACAATTCACCGTGCCGTTATTCAACTGCCGCCAATACCCAAGCGTTGCCACCACAATCCCCGCATTCACATCATCCGAGATTCTCGCCACACCCTCAAACGCGCCTCGGTTATTAAACACTTTTACCACGTCACCAGCCTTAATGTTACGTGCAGTGGCATCTAACTGGTTAATCATCACAAACTGCTCGCCCTGCCCTTTGATTTTTTCCGCCACATTGGCATAGCAAGAATTTAAAAAGCCATGACTCTTAGGCGAGATGATATTCAGCGGATATTTAGCGGCTAAGGCTGGATTAGTCGCTGGCGTTTCGCGTGAGGCCAAGTAATCCGGCAACGGGTCAATATCTTCGCCCGGTTGAAAACCATCATACATTTGACGGAAAGGCCCCGCTACAAAGTTTTTAGCACCTTCTACCAAAAAGTGGCATTTACCTGTAGGTGTAGGGAACTCTCCTTTTGCATGGCGCGCACGTACATCTTTATCGCCAAAGGCTTTTAAGCGTGCAAAACCATGCTCTCGCAGGTAAGCCAAATCAATGCCTTCACAGGTTGGGGAGTTCCAATCTACATAGTTTTCCAGGCATTCAGTATCGTTCCATTTAAAATTCTCCTCTTCATAGCCCATGCGTTTTGCCAATTGCCTGAAAATCTCATTATTTGGAATCGCTTCGCCAGGTGGCTCGATACATTTTTCGTTGTAGGTAAGGTAGAGGTGTCCCCATGACAGCACCATATCTTCCATCTCTGCGCCCATAGCTGCCGGGAGGACAATATCAGCATAAGCGGCAGTATCGGACATAAAATGCTCTGCCACTACCGTGAACAAGTCTTCACGTTCTAAACCCTTGATGATTTTATCGGTCTCTGGTGCTTGTGTAATCGGGTTGGTGTTCCACACCATCATAGATTTAATCGGTGTTTCAAGTTTTGTTTCCCCTGTAAGTACACGTCCTATTTGCAAATTATTCACCACGGGCGTGCCTTCAGGGATTAAATCTGGTCGCGAAATCACATCAAATTTATAGGGGTGCTCCCACACGGGGAATTGCAACGCACCGCCACCCACATGACGCCATGCACCAATCAAAGCTGGTAAGCAAGTCACCGCACGAATCGCCTGGCTACCGCCATAGCTACGCTCTAACGCTACACCGAGACGAATCGCAGCTGGTGGAGTAGTGGCATATTCTCTGGCGAATTTTCGAATATCTGCAGCCGGAATACCTGTGATTTCTTCCGCCCATTCAGGGGTTCTGGTTTTTGCCCGTTCCGCCAACGCTGCATACCCAACAGTGTAATTATCCACGTAATCTTGATCTACCAAACCCTCAGCGATAATGACGTTCATCATCGCCATCGCCAATGCGCCGTCAGTGCCTGGTTTGGGGGCGAGATGCCAATCAGCTTCTTTGGCTGTTTTTGAGGCGTAGGAATCCACCACCACCACTTTTACACCTTTTTTCTGTGCCTCGTGAACAATGTGCCAGTGATGCAAATTAGTGCTGACAGAGTTACACGCCCAAATCACAATATATTTGGAATGACTAAAGCTCTCAGGGTCTACGCCAGCAGTAGGGCCAACAGTCAATAACCAAGCCGTGCATGACCCTTCGCCACAAAATGTGCGCTCACACACAGTTGCACCCATGCGGTTAAAAAAAGCATCGCCGCCATTGAGGCCATGCACCAAACCTTGGTTGCCCAAATAGCTGTTGGGCATAATGGCGTGCGGGCCATCTGTGGCAATAATGGCTTTCCATTTACTGGTAATTTCATCAAGCGCTTCATCCCAGCTGATTCTTTTAAACTGTTTACTGCCTTTAGGCCCAGTTCTTTTGAGCGGATAAAGCAGACGGTCCGGGTGGTAATGGCGTTTTTCGTAATCTTTTAATTTAACGCACAAGCCGCCCCGCGTCATCGGGTGATCTTTATTGCCTGTTACAGA
>PHCL01000325.1 GCA_002842195.1 Betaproteobacteria bacterium HGW-Betaproteobacteria-20
TGACATTATTTAAACTTTAGCTATAGCTGCAGGTTTTTACGCGCAGCAAGATTAGCCTGAGCCTCAAATAAGGTATAATTCGCGGTTATTTAACTGTTAATTAGGGTATTTAATGCCTATATACGATTACCAATGTACCAGTTGCGGCCATAAAGCCGAAGTCATGCGCAAAATCAGCGCGGCGAATATAGAAGCTTGCCCGGCATGCGGCGCTGAAACCTTCAGCAAACAATTGTCTGCACCAAGCTTTCAGTTAAGCGGTAGTGGCTGGTATGCCACTGATTTTAAAAATGCCGGTAATAAAGCGGCCTCAAACAAAGAAACGGCTGGCAAGGTTGAGGCTGATAAGACTGAAGGCAGTACTGAAAAAAAGTCTGAAACAGCCGCTTCACCAGCCACTTGCGCTACCGGTTGCGCTTGCCATTAAGTTAATCACATAAAACTGATGAGAAAATATTTTATTACAGGTTTATTGGTACTTGTGCCGCTGTTTATCACCGCGTGGGTGCTCTCGGGCATCATCGGCATGATGGATAACAGCTTGCTATTGCTACCGGAAAATTGGCGGCCTAAAGCGCAGCTGGGGCTAGAGATTCCAGGTGTGGGCGCTTTGCTTACCTTGTTTATTATCTTTGTAACGGGCTTGATTGCTACCAATTTTTTTGGCAGGCAGCTGATACTGTTATGGGAAGCTATGCTCGCGCGCGTGCCGGTGGTGAAATCTATTTATGCCAGTGTCAAGCAGGTTTCTGATACCTTATTTTCAGATTCCGGCAATGCCTTTCGTCAGGCGGTGCTGGTGCAGTTTCCCCGTGAGGGCGCCTGGACAATCGCTTTTATTACAGGTCGGCCGGGCGGGGATGTGGCGAACCATTTGCAGGGTGATTATGTGAGCGTGTATGTGCCGACAACGCCCAATCCAACCGGCGGTTATTTTTTGATGCTGCCGCAGGCAGATGTGATTGAGCTTGATATGAGCGTAGATGAGGCGCTGAAATACATTATCAGCATGGGCGTGGTATCGCCATCACCGAAATTAAAAGCCAAACTGCTTGTTAAAGATTAATACTATAAAAAATCATGCATTATAAAAACTATTCATTTTAAAAATCATTCATTCAATTAACTGACTATTCAACAAGACTTAAATATTATGCGTACACATTACTGCGGCCATTTAAACCGCGAACACATCGGCCAAACTGTTATTTTATGTGGTTGGGCACACCGCCGCCGCGACCATGGCGGCGTTATTTTCATTGACCTGCGTGACCGTGAAGGCATGGCGCAAATCGTGGTGAATCCTGATACAAAAGAAGCCTTTGCCGTTGCAGAAAGCGTACGCAGTGAATATGTGCTGAAAGTGGTGTGTGAAGTACGCGCTCGCCCTGAAGGCGCGACCAATGCTAACCTGGCGACGGGCGAAGTTGAAATGTTCGCTACCGAAATTGAGGTACTGAATGCATCACTTACACCGCCGTTCATGCTGGATGATGAAAACCTCACAGAAACGGTGCGTTTAGAGCATCGTTATATTGACTTGCGTCGCCCGGCGATGCAAAAAAACATGATGTTGCGTTATCGCGTGTCTAAAACCCTGCGTGATTACCTGGATGTTAACGGCTTTATTGAAGTGGAAACGCCGATGTTGACCCGCTCAACCCCAGAAGGCGCGCGTGATTATCTGGTGCCAAGCCGTGTGCATGCCGGTCAGTTCTTCGCGCTACCGCAATCACCGCAATTATTTAAACAATTATTGATGGTCTCAGGTTTTGACCGTTATTTCCAAATCACTAAATGCTTCCGCGATGAAGATTTGCGTGCAGACCGTCAGCCGGAATTCACACAGGTGGATATTGAAACCTCGTTCATGACTGAAAATCAGATTATGGATATTGTTGAAGAAATGATTCGACAAATGCTGAAAAAGGTTCAAAACGTAGATTTGCCAGCAGCGTTCCCACGCATGTCGTTTCACGAGGCAATGACCCGTTACGGCTCCGATAAACCAGATATGCGCGTCACGCTGGAAATCACCGAGCTAACGGACGTAATGAAAGATGTGGATTTTAAAGTGTTCGCAGGCGCAGCCAACATTGCCGGCGGTCGCGTTGCCGCTTT
>PHCL01000326.1 GCA_002842195.1 Betaproteobacteria bacterium HGW-Betaproteobacteria-20
ATGCCGGCTAATTCATTTACAAATTTCAAAAAGTCTTCATTTTTTGCACAGAAATCAGTTTCAGAATTTACCTCAATCATCGCACCAGATTTACCGTCGGCGCTAATGCTAATACCAACCGTACCTTCAGCAGCAACACGGCCTGCCGCTTTACTGGCTCTATTACCAAAACGTACACGTAGAATTTCTTCCGCACGTGTCATATCGCCTTCAGCTTCAGTCAGTGCTTTCTTACAGTCCATCATAGGCGCATCGGTGCGCTCACGTAATTCTTTTACCATGCTTGCGGTAATTTCAGCCATCTTAAAGCTCCTAAATTTCTATAAACTACATTTAATATGTAGTCTAATATATTGATATATAATGATTTAATTTAATTAAATTAAATAGTAAAACTAAAAATTAAATAGTAAAACTAAAAAAGGGGCATTAAGCCCCTTTTGTGCTAACGGTAATTACGCAGCAGTAGTTTCAGCAACTACGGCAGCCGCAGGTACAACTTCTTCAGCAGCAGATTTTACAATCTCGGTAATCACGGAGCTACGGCCTTCTAACACTGCATCTGCAATGCCACGCGCGTAAAGTCGTATCGCACGAGAAGAGTCATCGTTACCTGGAATAACGAAAGCTACATCATCAGGTGAGTTATTAGTATCAACAATACCGATCACTGGAATGCCTAGTTTAGCCGCTTCAGTAATCGCACCACTTTCATGACCAACGTCAATAATGAAAATAGCATCTGGCAAACCGCCCATCTCTTTAATGCCACCAATTGAACGATCTAATTTTTCAATTTCACGTTTGTAGCCCAGCGCTTCTTTTTTACCGAATTTTTCTAAACGGCCATCTAGCAACATCGCCTCAAAGTCTTGCAGGCGCTTGATTGATTGCTTAACAGTTTTGAAGTTAGTAAGCATGCCGCCCAACCAACGGTGATTTACATAAGCGCAGCCAGCACGAGTTGCCTCTTCTTTTACGATATCGCGCGCTTGGCGTTTAGTGCCTACGAATAAAATACGTCCTTTGTTTGCTGCCAATGTCCGCACGTGTTTCAGCGCATCTTCAAACAATGGCAATGTTTTTTCAAGGTTAACAATATGGATTTTGTTGCGGTCACCGAAAATGAACGGTGCCATTTTTGGGTTCCAGTAACGGGTCTGATGGCCGAAGTGAACGCCGGCTTCTAACATATCACGCATAGTGACTGACATAATAATTCTCTTTTCAAAAGGGTTATGAATTCACACAATGCCAAAAACACTTTGATTTATAAGCTTTTTTAAGACCTAAACCTTAAAACTTAATCCCAAAGCACCCTAGAATGGATTGTGTGTATATTTTTGCAAAACATAATTCTGCTAAATTGCAGAGGCCAGATAATACCACTAACTAATTGAGTTTGCTAGCTTTTAAAACCACCAAACGGCAAAAGCACAATACAGCATACGCCAAGCCAAGTTTTATACATAAAGCCCCAAAATACCAACATCGGTACCCGCTGGAAATACTCGAGCGAAAAATACTGCCCTGGGAGGCGCTATCAGACTGGCTTGCAGACCATCGACCTTGAAGCTAAGTTTATTACATATAAATAATGGGCTGATTTGTTTTGCAGGATATTTTTAATACCAGATAATCAGCAAACGTCTAAATGCTTGCGAGCCAATGAAGCGAAAGGATGTGATGCCTTTCAACATCAGTACATTGGCTATGCTAAAATACGCCATCGTAATATTTTAGACTAACAAGCTCATGGCCATCACAATTAAAAACCAGCAAGATATAGAAAAAATGCGCATCGCGGGCAAATTAGCCTCTGAGGTGCTTGATTTTATTACACCTTACGTGGTGCATGGCGTGATGACAGATGCTTTAGATAAGCTTTGTCATGATTATATTGTTGAGGTGCAACAGGCGATTCCTGCGCCGCTCAACTATGCGCCAGATGGTCATAAGCCCTATCCTAAATCTATTTGCACTTCTATCAATCAGCAAATTTGTCACGGCGTACCTGGCGACAAAGTGCTTAAAAATGGCGATATTTTAAATATCGATATTACTGTGATTAAAGACGGTTACCATGGTGATACCAGTCGCATGTTCTATGT
>PHCL01000327.1 GCA_002842195.1 Betaproteobacteria bacterium HGW-Betaproteobacteria-20
AAAATAGGATCGGGCGAACCCCTGTTTGTTGTGCCCTATCCTCATGCGGGAACTTTTGTATCTATTGCCGATGATGAGATTACCAAAATGATTTTATCTACAGGAAAATCTGTAATCACCTTCGACCCGCCGGGTGCATACAATTCTACCCGACCAGCTCGGGTTGATATGCAGGAAATGCTTGATTGCATTAATGAAACACTAAAAGAGTTTGTCATCGCCCAGCCAATTGATATGCTCGGTCACAGCATGGGTAGCTTTTGTGCTCTGGCGTACGCTATTTATTTCCCCGAAAAAGTCAATCGGCTCGTTCTAGTTGGCTGTACCTCGGGTTGGGGACAACAGAAAAAATACGGCGTACACACATCATGGAAATGGTGGCGTCACAAGCAATTTTGGCAATCGAGGTACTGGGGAACAAAAAACTATTTGGGGATATCAAACTTGGCTACTTACACTAACGGCGGCAGAATAACCAAAACTGACGAAAGTGGTGAGCGCACTTATCTGGGTGATAAAGATATTGCTGCGGGCAAAGCCGATGCGCAAAGAGATGTTGAAAAATATTGTGACTAAATGAGACTAACAATTAAATAGCATTGGTCGTTTAGTTAAGCCTCAGGTGCGGCATCTCCACCGCCTTTCTTCATAATTTTCCCGTCTGCGGCACGTTGCTTGCGGACTTCTTTCGGGTCTGCAATCAACGGGCGATAAATCTCTACGCGATCTAAATGGCGTAAAGGCGTATCTGATTTGGTCAGCTTGCCAAAAATACCAATTTTATTCACCGCCAAATCAATTTCTGGAAATTTACTCAGTATGCCGGAGGCTTTAATGGCTTGCTCCGCAGTGATGCCTTCATTCACTTTAATCGGCACAATCAATTGCTCGCCAGGCAATGCATAGGCAACTTCTACAATAATTTCAGAGGCAGTCATATTTATCCCGTTATTTAATACTTAACTCGACCCATATACAATATCGGCACGTGCTACAAAGTTATCTACAAACGTGCTGGTAATGTGGCTAAAAACCGGCGCGATGAGTTTATCCAAAACGCTATTGGCAAACTCATAATTAAGCATAAATTCAATTTTACACGCTTGCTCGTTTAACTCTATAAAGCGCCAAGTGCCATCTAAATGCTTAAACGGCCCATTCATTAAACTAATTTCCATTAAATTTGGAAAAGTTTTATGGTTCTCGGTAGTGAATTTTTGGTGTATGCCACGGTAAGCAATATGCAAAGTGGCAATCGTTGTGCCGACATCCTGCTGAATTAAATCCACGCCGCCGCACCAAGGCAAAAATTCAGGATACAGCGTCACATCATCCACCAGCGCATACATGCGGCTTGCAGAATGATGAACCAATACCGTTTTTTTAACTTGTGCCATGCGTTCCTTAAAAATTTAAAGCTAATTATTCTACTTGATCATTTTCACGAAAGTGGAAATCCATGGTATTTAAAGTGGATTTTCACCTACGTACCACAAGGGCACTCCGATTTTCTAAGTGCTAAATCACTTGCAAAGTCCTATGCAGGAATGACGAACAATAAGTAATAACTACAATAAGTAATAACTAAAGTAAAATGCTATTTTAAGTCATTCGCCAAGAAATATTTAGTTTTATGAGTATTGCACAAAATAAAAAAGCTTTTTTTGACTACTTTATTGAAGATAAATACGAAGCGGGTATCGTTTTGGAAGGCTGGGAAGTTAAAGCTATCCGTGATAATCGCGTCAACATTAAAGAAGCTTACGTCATTATACAACGCGGAGAAATCTACTTAATCGGCTGCCATGTCACGCCTTTAGGCGCAGCATCTACGCATGTGCGACCAGATGCTATTAGAACGCGTAAGTTATTGTTGCACAATGAAGAAATCATCAAGATGATTGCCAAAGTTGAGCGTGCAGGCTATACCATCGTGCCGCTGGATATGCACTTTTCAAAAGGCCGTGTAAAAGTGCAAATTGGCCTGGCCAAAGGTAAAAAACAGCACGACAAGCGTGACACCGAAAAAGAACGCGATTGGGAGCGTGAAAAGGGCAGGATTATGCGGGCGCATAATAAATAGCCCTTCTGTCGTCCGTTCCAA
>PHCL01000328.1 GCA_002842195.1 Betaproteobacteria bacterium HGW-Betaproteobacteria-20
ACTTATATGCGTTTAATGCGTAAACTTGGCTTAATTAAATTGCATGAAATTGAAGATATGCGTTCACGTAATTTCTTTTTTAATGGCTGGCCACATAGCACCGCTGTCATTCATGAAATTAAAACCGGTGATCGGTACGCAGTAGATAGCTGGTTTTATGATAACGGCGCACCCGCGACCATTGTGCCTTTTGCTTTGTGGAAGTCTGGTTTTATTCCACCTGATAGCCCTGTAAAGAAATAAATTCCGTTGAGTGTCATTCAAAACAGTATCTCCGACTGGTCATGCGCACGGTGCAAATAAAACTTTGCAATAATCCATGTTATGGTATTTAAGATGTAACAATTGCTGACTAAATCACTGATTATATGTAAAATTCGGTCTTTGATTTTTGTACAGATTTGACCATATCATGCGCGCCTCACAATTTTTCTTTAACACTCAAAAAGAAGCCCCTAGCGATGCCGAGCTGCAGAGCCATATCCTCATGGTGCGTGCAGGGCTGATTAAGCGCTTGGGTTCGGGGCTTTATAGCTGGATGCCGCTTGGATTGCGTGTGATGCGCAAAGTGGAAGTGATTGTGCGCGACGAGATGAATAAGGCTGGTGCGCTGGAGTTATTGATGCCGGCTGTGCAGCCACGCGAACTGTGGGATGAAACGGGTCGTTGGGCAGTATTTGGTCCGCAAATGCTCAAAATTACTGATAGACATGCGCGCGAATTTTGCTTTGGGCCTACGCATGAAGAAGTGATTACTGACATCGCACGTTCAGAAATCCGCAGTTACAAGCAGTTGCCGCTTAATTTTTACCAAATTCAAACCAAGTTTCGCGACGAAATTCGTCCGCGGTTTGGCGTCATGCGTGCGCGCGAATTTATGATGAAAGATGCGTATTCGTTCCATGCCAATTTTGAATCGCTGGAAAAAACGTATGCAGCTATGTATCAGGCTTACAGCAATGTATTTAATCGCTTAGGCTTGAAGTTTCGCGCGGTAAAAGCTGATTCAGGTGCAATCGGCGGCGATGGTTCACATGAGTTTCATGTGCTGGCTGACTCAGGCGAAGATGCCTTAGCCTATTGCGCAACATCAGATTACGCCGCCAATGTTGAGTTAGCTGAGGCATTGCCTTCAGGCAATGGCCGGGCGACTGCCACACAGGCTATGCAGGAAGTTGATACACCTAAACAAACGGCGTGTGAAGATGTGGCAAAATTATTGAACATCAGCGTTGAGCGCACTGTAAAAGCCATTGCATTGATGGTCAGCAATGCGGAAGGTGCTGGCCAATTTTATCTGGTTTTATTACGCGGTGACCACAGTTTAAATGAGGTGAAAGTAGCCAAATTAGCTGGCTTGAGTGACTTTAGATTTGCTACGGAAGAAGAAATCCGTGCCCACTTAAATTGCCCGCCGGGTTTTATTGGACCGGTTAACGTAAATGCAAAGGTGACGGTGATTGCAGATAAAACCGTCGCGCAGATGAGTGATTTTGTCTGTGGCGCAAATAAACCGAAATTTCACCTGAGCGGCGTAAATTTTGGCCGGGATTTAGCCGAGCCCAGCATAGTGGCAGACCTTCGCAATGTCGTTGAAGGCGACGCCAGCCCAGATGGGAAAGGCGTATTGTCGCTTTGTCGCGGCATTGAAGTCGGACATATTTTTCAATTGCGCACTAAATATTCTGAAGCCATGAGCGCAACGTATTTAGATGAAAATGGCCAAACGCACGTGATGGAAATGGGCTGCTACGGCAT
This sequence comes from Betaproteobacteria bacterium HGW-Betaproteobacteria-20, assembly GCA_002842195.1. Classification (GTDB taxonomy): domain Bacteria; phylum Pseudomonadota; class Gammaproteobacteria; order Burkholderiales; family Methylophilaceae; genus Methylotenera. The sequence goes on from PHCL01000328.1 coordinate 1,759, forward strand.
AGGCGTTTCGCGCATAGTGGGCGCGGCGATTGAGCAAGGTAACGATAATCGCGGCATTATATTTCCAAGTAGTATGGCGCCGTTTTCTGTGGTCATCTGCCCAATCGGGCTGGATAAATCCGATGTGGTTAAATCGACCGCCAATCAATTGTATGAAGCACTATTAGCCGCAGGTGTGGATGTGTTGCTGGACGACCGAGGCGAACGCCCCGGCGTGATGTTCGCAGAAGCTGATTTAATGGGCATACCACATCGCCTGGTAATCGGTGAGCGAGGCTTGGCTGAGGGCATGGTGGAATACAAAGCGAGAACGAGTGAGGATGCACAGTCTATTTTATTGGCGGA
>PHCL01000329.1 GCA_002842195.1 Betaproteobacteria bacterium HGW-Betaproteobacteria-20
CCTATTGTTTTTTTACCCATAGGATCACCGTATTTTCCTATGTCTTGTGATTCCACCTTGGCTAATTGAATCGGTAAGTCTTTACGCATAGGATCTGGCCCGCCTAGCGTCGTGAGGAATTTAGCCCAATCGCCAGCATCAGCAGCCTCGTAAGCTTCAGTTAAAATCCCCGCTGGTGTTTGGCTGTCGTTCTTCTTAACTCTCGCCAGATGGTGACAGGAACGCCGCCAAATTGCTGAAACTGACGAATTCCCCAAGTAGATGCCTAGGCTGTTATGGCTAATTATTATTCGAGTGACCGTAAGCTATTGGCATCCATTCTAATTACGTTAAGTGAATGCTCAGAAAAGTAATATTATTTCGCTTAACATGTGCTTTGAGAAGGACATGCCAAACATTTTTCGAATTTATGGTGAAAACGCTGAGAATAAGCTGAGTACGGCGGAATATGGCAGTAACTGATTCACGTCACCCACTGAGGCAATTTCACCGTTACCGTAAAAACCTAATAAGGGCATATTGGGTAGTTGTTGGGTGATGACTTTTAAATCATGGTCTATGCCATCATAAAAAGGCCCACGCCCTAAACATGAAAATAGCAGGCCAAAGTCAGCTTTTGCACCCAACTCTTGGGTTAACTGCTGAGTGGTAGCCAGCAAATCTGCTTCTGCTGAGGCTTGATCTCGCAAACCCCAGCTTAAAAACTGGCCTGCCTGCAATGGCTGCGCCAGTGTAATGTTGCCGCTATTTTCATCGTGGCCAATTAAAGTCGTTTGCTTAAATTCACCATGGTTAATGGCTTCTGCGCTATTTGCGTAAATGGCCATGATTAAGTGTGAAGGTACAGGATTGGGTGAAGAAGCTTCATTTTTGCTGTGCGCTTTACTTTTATAATGCATCTTCCAGGCTTTTTGTAATGCGGCATAAGGTGTTTTATGGTCCAGCAACTCAATGTCGTAGCCATCGGTGGCATTGATTTTTTTAGGTTTTGTGAGTATTTTCAGCCCATGCGAGGCTTTGGAGGCCAGCTTCACGCCTGTAAAAAAAGCCTCCACGCGACCAGAGCTATCGCCTTTAGCATTTTGCCATACTGAAAATGGCCCCTGACCGATAACGTCACCAGATATGCCGCCATAACGCGTGTTACCATCATTTAACCAGGTGTTGTTAATCGCGTTAGGCGCTGTAAGCGTAAGCAGGGCTTGGGCAGGGTTTACGCTGGCTAATTGAATGCTGATGTTGCCGCCAAACACCATAACGGCTGCGGCTGGCGCATCTAACACCCAATCTTCTTCAGTGAAAATGCCGGTCGCAGAGCAGCCAATGACTTGCGTGCAGTTGGCGGCTTTGGCTGCGGCTCTAATGGCAGGCTGCGGGTCGCTTGCGAATTCCGAACTAAGCATGAGTAATACACTGTTAGCGATGGTAATGTCGGCCTTGAGCATTGCCTGAGAAACCGCTTGTGCTGCGAGCGTAGGGCTGGCCTGGCGACCAATGACGATGCTGGTTGCGATTTTCATGATTTTCTCTGGATTATCTGACCGGGTTAATTATATTCTTTAGCGCCGTATTCGCATAAATCTTCAATGCAACATTGCGCACATTTTGGCTTGCGTGCCGTGCAAGTGTAGCGGCCATGTAAAATCAATAAATGGTGCGCATCCTGCATAAATTCTGCGGGTATTGTTTTGAGGTATTTTCTCTCAACTTCTAACACGGTTTTACCCGTGGCAAGCTTAATGCGATTGCCTAATCTGAATAAATGCGTATCTACTGCAATGGTAGGCTGACCAAACGCGGTATTTAAAATCACATTGGCTGTTTTGCGCCCCACACCAGGCAAGGCTTCCAGCGCCATTCGCGTATCAGGCACTTGTGAATCGTGCTGTGCAATGAGAATTTGACAAGTAGCCAGCACATTTTTGGCTTTGGCGTGATACAAGCCGATGGTTTTAATATAGGCCTCTAACCCATGCAAACCTAACGCAAGTATGGTTTCTGGCGTGTTGGCAACCGCATATAGCTTATCGGTGGCTAAATTAACGCCTTTATCAGTTGCTTGCGCCGATAAAATCACGGCAATCAACAGC
>PHCL01000330.1 GCA_002842195.1 Betaproteobacteria bacterium HGW-Betaproteobacteria-20
GCGGCTTGTGCAGCATCAGCAGCGGCTTTAGCGTCTAATTCAGCTTTAGCAGCATCTGCTGCAGCTTTTACTTTTGCAGCTTCAACGGCAGCAATTTTAGCTTTTGCAGCGTCCGCCTTAGCAGCATCTTTTGCTTTAGCAGTAATTGCGTGCTCAGGGCCTTTAGCATGAAACTTAACTAAACGTGCAACTGTATCTGACAATTGCGCGCCTTGGCCTTGCCAAAAAGTAACGCGTGCTTGATCTACACGTAGTGCTTCAGCACCAGCTTTAGCGGATGGGTTGTAAAAACCGACACGCTCGATAAAGCGGCCATCACGACGGTTGCGTGAATCAGCTACTACCAAGTTGTAGAAAGGAGTTTTTTTCGCGCCACCACGAGCTAAACGAATAATAACCATAATCTTTGTTCTCTTTATTGAAAAATTTATCGCAGAAAGGCGCGGATTTTACGCTATTTGTTGTGCTTTTGACAAGCGGTTTATGCACTTATACCTATATTTAAATAATTGATGCATATTCAACATGCGTTCAGCTACACCACTCAACTATTTTTATAGCGTGTCGGATCAGCCAATCCCGCAGCGGCAAAACCTTCACGTCTTAAGCGGCATGAGTCACACAAGCCACATGCCTCACCATGACTATCAGCTTGATAGCATGAAACCGTCATGGCATAATCCACACCCAGCTTGGTCCCAAGGCCAATAATTTGCGCTTTTGTCATATCTATCAGCGGCGCATGAATAGTGATGGTGTGCCCTTCTACAGCACTTTTGGTGGCTAAATTCGCCATCGCTTGAAATGCACTTACATATTCGCCACGACAATCCGGGTAACCGGAATAATCCAGCGCATTTACGCCGATAAAAATATCTTGAGCGCCTAACACTTCCGCCCACGCCAGCGCCAGCGACAACATAATGGTGTTACGTGCTGGCACGTAAGTGATTGGGATGCCTGCCGTCTCAGCCTCAGGCACTGCAATCGCATCATCAGTCAGCGCAGAGCCACCAAATAATGATAAATCTAAATTCGCCGTTTTGTGCGCGGATACGCCCATAATATTGGCAACGTTTTTAGCTGCGTGCAATTCGGCAATATGGCGCTGATGATAATCCAAGCTTAAGCAATAACAATCAAAGCCTTGCGACTTAGCAATAGCAAGACAGGTGGCTGAGTCTAATCCGCCAGACAACAATACTACAGCCCTTTTAACTTTATTATTGTCAGTCATACCCCTGGCTTTGTGCCCCACAATATTTTATGCAATTGCACTTGCATGCGCACGGGCAATTTATCCGCTAGCACCCAACCTGCTAAATCTGCAGGGCGCATTTGGCCATATACGGGTGAAAATAACACTGGGCATTTTTCAGCCACCTTGTGCGTGCTCAAAATATCTTTCGCCCAGTCGTAGTCTGCACGGTCGCACAGTACGAACTTCACTTCGTCGGTACTTTTTAAATGCGCCAGATTGGACCACATATTATTTTGCAGTTCGCCTGATGCTGGCGTCTTAATATCTAATATCACTGAAACGCGGGTATCTACGGGACTAATATCAATGGCACCGCCAGTTTCCAGCGATACATTATAGCCTGCATCACACAAGGCTTTAAGCAACGCATGGCAATCTTTTTGTGCGAGCGGTTCACCGCCAGTGACAGTGACGTATTTTGTGCCAAACTCAGCCACTTTATCTAAAATATCGTCGATTTCCATATTGCTACCACCGCTGAAGGCATAGGCAGTATCGCAATACACGCAGCGCATCGGGCAACCTGTGAGACGCACAAACACTGTGGGCAAGCCCACGCGCGATGATTCGCCTTGTAGCGAATGGAAAATTTCGTGAATTTTTAGCTTCATTGAATACTTGTTGATTACTTGCGATTACTTCAGATTATTTTCTAAAATTGCTTGCTGACTATAAAAAATAGCGCCAACTTGCGATTGGCGCTATTGTAACTGAAATACTATTTAAGTTAAATTCAACTAACTTAAATTCAGCCAAGTTGTTGTTTTATAATAAGACTCACTTAATTGCTTCTAATGCTTTCAAGCGTTTTTGTGCAGCTGGA
>PHCL01000331.1 GCA_002842195.1 Betaproteobacteria bacterium HGW-Betaproteobacteria-20
CAATGCCATCAGTAATGAAAATATGTATAGCTAGAGGTCTTTGCACAAAATAAATAGATACGTGAATTTTAATAAGAAATCAGAACTTCATCACTCCAGAGAAGGCAGGAGTGACGAAACGGATAGGTTTTAAAGTTATAAAGCGCTAGCGCAAAATCTGTACCTAAAAAATTGCCTAAACAAAATTGCCTAAACATTAGACAGGAATAAAACAATGAGTATCGAAATCCGCAATATCCGAAAAAACTTTGGCAGTTTCAGCGCGCTCAATGATGTGAGCCTAGACGTGCCGAGTGGTGAATTAGTCGCGCTACTTGGTCCATCTGGATGCGGCAAAACTACTTTATTGCGTATTATCGCAGGGCTGGAAACGCCTGATGCCGGCAATATTCTTTTTCACGGTGCAGATGCTACAGAGCAGCAGGTACGTGATCGTCAAGTGGGTTTCGTCTTCCAGCATTATGCCTTGTTTCGTCATATGACAGTATTTGAAAATGTCGCCTTTGGCCTGCGTGTTCGTCCAAAACAAACGCGCCCGTCGGATGCCGAGATCAAAAGACGTGTACACGAATTATTAGAACTTGTTCAACTCGATTGGCTGGCAGATCGTTATCCACCACAATTATCTGGTGGTCAGCGCCAACGTATTGCTTTAGCACGCGCATTGGCGGTAGAACCTAAAGTATTGTTATTAGATGAACCATTCGGCGCACTGGATGCAAAGGTGCGTAAAGAGTTGCGTCGCTGGTTACGCCGTCTGCACGATGAACTGCACATCACCAGTATTTTTGTCACGCATGATCAGGAAGAAGCACTGGAAGTGGCTGACCGTGTAGTCGTGATTAACAAAGGACAAATTGAACAAATCGGGTCACCACAAGAAGTATACGACCATCCTGTTTCACCATTTGTTTACCAGTTTCTAGGCAATGTTAACCAGTTCCACAGTCATGTACATGAAGGCGAAGCAAAAATCGGTGGCGTTGGTCTGAAAGTTGATTCGCATCAACATACGCAAAATAGTCCTGCATTGGCTTATGTGCGCCCGCATGACATTGAAATTTTTAAAGAACGTACCGGCGATGCACCTGCTTTTGAGGCCGTAGTGAGCTACATTCATGCAATCGGGCCGTTAGTGAGACTAGAGCTTCAACGTGCCGATCAAACAGAAGTAATCGAAGCTGAGCTCACCAAGGAACGCTTTCGTGAGTTACAGCTAAGTCAGGGGGAGCATGTGTTTATTTACCCACGTAATGTACGGGTATTTTTAGAGCAACAAACTCATTAAACTTTGGCCAAATGGTAAGACACTCAACTTGCACAAATAAAAAACCCGCCCAGATGTTAAGGCGGGTTTAAATAACAAGCAGTAGTTACTTAGCTAATGCTGCTTCGACTTTAGCTGGTTTGGAAACAATTACTGGCTGGCCTTTAAGAAAGTTCATTGCCTGCACAAATTGTAAATCCTCTTTGCTGGCAGGTTCAATCGGTGCGGTTGGCTCCGCGTATTTCTTCTCATCCAATTTAACTTTCGCCGCCTCTTTAGCAGGGCTTATTACTTCAGCCATAGTTGGCACGCTTGCCTTCTCGTCTTTTGGATTTGACAAGTGACGTGTTAGATCCGCTTCATGGACGTTGTAAGACTGATCTGTGCCATCTTCAACAAGATAATCCGGCTCAATGCCTTTAGCCTGAATTGAGCGACCGTTTGGCGTGAAATAACGCGCAGTGGTCAGTTTAATCGCCGCGCCGTTGTTCATTGGCATAATAGTTTGCACAGAGCCCTTACCAAAAGTGCGTACGCCAATCAAGGTGGCGCGTTTGTGGTCTTGTAATGCGCCTGCTACGATTTCTGAAGCAGAAGCCGAGCCGGCGTTAATCAGTACCACCATAGGCACTGTTTTTAAGTCTTCTGGAATATCGCGCATGTAATCATTGGCAGCGCCGCCACGCACGTAATTTTCAGGGCTTACGGTGAGATTCATTTTAGAGTCTGGGGTACGCCCTTCGGTATACACGACCAATGCATCTTGCGGTAAAAAGGCTGCAGAAACGCCAACGGCACCATTCAATAAGCCGCCTGG
>PHCL01000332.1 GCA_002842195.1 Betaproteobacteria bacterium HGW-Betaproteobacteria-20
AAGCCTTTCGATAACACGCGCTTTTACGCTATTCCTGCAATCAGTCTAAACGTATGAAAATGACGAAAAAGAGTTGATTTTGAACAGAGTATCTACCAACCGATAATCTTAGCAAATCATGACTTTATTTTTGGGATTGGCTATAAAACAGTGCTATTTTTAGTTTCGTACAAAGGTCTCTATAAGATAGCCTCATAAATAAAGTCACTCTTGTCGTTCTTCGCTACGCGCAGAATGACAGAACCAAGCCCGCTATCGCTTCAATCCTCGCATATGTTATGCCGACGTAGTTTGGTATCTAGTGCCTGTAATTACTATTGAGCATCAAGGCTAACTGCAGTCTGTCTTTAGCTTTCAGGCATTCAAATGTGGCTGCAAGATGTGCTTTTACTGTCCGTTCTGATATATCAAGAATGCGCGCTATTTCTTTATTGCTCAACCCTTTTGCAGCTTCTATTGCTACTTCTTTTTGCCGCTTGGTCAACTGTGAAAGCAAGATTTGCACCTGCTCAGGCTGATTGCCTGCCAGCTTTGCAGAAATTTCAATTAGGCGTTGCAACAGCTCATTTCCCAACCATAAACCCCCATGGATGATCACGGTCTTGATCTCTTTTAATACTGCCGGGGCGGAATATGCATGGCAGTATCCTACCGCGCCTAAACTCAGCGCATGCAATGCTTCTGCTTGAATGGGCGCATTCGCCAGAACAATAATCTTCGCATTGATGAAATCTTTACGGATAAGCGTAATGGTATTAGTCAGCCACTGTTGCCTGTCTTCATTCATATGCAACCAGAACAGTACTGTCGCATCTTTTTGCAACTTGGCCGGCTCTACAACAGCGGTTATTTTTGCATTAGGAAAAGCCTCAGTCCAACTTATCAAACCCGTGTTTAGCGGTGATATAAAAACATCTTGCATTAATTTTCTCTCACAATACTATCTTTCGCTAAACGCATACGATTTGGCTTTTAACACTGGTTTCAGCAAATAAGAAAGTACGGATTTTTTGCCGGTCAGAATATCCACCTGCGCCACCATACCAGGAATAATAGGACGGCCTTTACCTAAGTCGAGTTCAAGAAGACGCACCCGCACCAAATAATAGGCATTGCCTTTGTCATCAATGATGGAATCCGCCGCAATACTTTCAACCACCGCACGTAAAGAGCCATAAATGGTGTAATCGTAAGCGGTTAATTTAATGACTGCTGGTTGATTCGGGCGTAAAAATGCAATATCTTTAATTTGCACTTTGGTTTCTATCACCAAGGCTTCATCGGTCGGCACCAGCTCTAACACTTCTTTACCTGGTTGAATCACGCCACCTAGCGTATTAAAAAATAAGCGGCTCACCCTGCCGTTTACTGGCGACGTAAGTGTGGTTTGTTTTACCTTGTCCGATAGTGCGATGCGCGTTTCGGTCAAACTACTCAGCTTAGCAGTTGTTTCATTTAGCTCAGCACGCACTTTGCTACGAAAATTTTGCTCGGCTTCTACAATTTTACGTTTTGCTTCGCTAATCGAAACCTGAACACGGGAGATTTGTGCACGCGCTTGGTCAATTTCACCTTTGGCTTTTGTCACTTCGCGTTCTAACCGCAAAATATCAATTTCAGAAACCGCACCACTTGCTAGTAATGGTTTATTCGCTGCCAGCTCTTTGCTTGATGACTCAAGGGTTTTTTCAGCTAATTCTTTTTTAAACTGCAACTCAATCTGCTCTTTCTGACGCTGTACCATTTGGTCGCGGGCGATATTCACCGCAGAATCCAATTCGTCGCGACTTGCGTTATATAACGCATATTCCTGTCTGTAAGCCTGCGGACTTTCTACTTGAATCTCATCCGGTGGGTTAAACTCAGTGCCTTCTGCAAGTGCTTTTAAACGTGCCTGTTTAGCTAATAACGCTAAATATTGACCCTTATTTTCACGTAACGATGACACCGCGCGTGTTTCATCTATTTTAACCAGCGGCATGCCCACTTTAACGGTATCGCCTTCATGAACTAAAATATCGGTCACAATGCCACCATCATACGACTGTATCACCTGCACTTGACGTGATGGGATTACCC
>PHCL01000333.1 GCA_002842195.1 Betaproteobacteria bacterium HGW-Betaproteobacteria-20
GCGGGAAAGCCTCTTGGACGCATTCTAACCGGCAGGATTGGCTTTGAAATGCGCATGATTATTGCAGGTGGCGAGCGGATTATTCACAAAATTAGCGCTGTAAATGGTGATATATTCAGGCATAGACCAACCCTGAAAATGGCTGACTGGATTGTAATTTTTTTAAAAGCGTTTTTCAGGATTTAAGGTCGACTTTACAGCTACTATTTGGCGTAAATTCTTAGGGTATAAATTTAAGGTGTAAATTTAAAGTGACTCCACAGCAATATTGTCAGGAAAAAACTGCAAAAAGCGGCTCAAGTTTCTATTACAGCTTTATTTTTCTACCGCAACAAAAACGCGACGCAATTACTGCGCTTTACGCTTTTTGCCGTGAGGTGGACGATATTGTAGATGAATGTACTGACCTGCATGTGGCGCAAACCAAGCTCAACTGGTGGCGTTCCGAAATTGACAGCCTCTACCAGAATAAGCCGCAGCACCCAATCTCTAAAGCACTTTTAAATCCCATTAAAACCTACAATCTTGCTGCAGAACATTTCATTGAAATTATAGATGGTATGGAGATGGATTTAAACTTTAACCGTTACGAAGATTTTAAGCAGTTACAGTTATATTGTTATCGGGTTGCCAGCGTGGTTGGTTTGTTATCAGCACAAATATTCGGCTTTAATAACCGTAAAACCATGAAGTTCGCGCACGATTTAGGGATGGCATTCCAGTTGACTAACATTACGCGTGACGTGGGCGAGGATGCCCGTCGCAACCGTATTTATTTGCCGTTGGACGAGTTGGAAAAGTTTAATGTGACTGAAGAGGATATTCTGCACAGCCGTGAATCAGAGGCCGTTAAACAGTTACTGGATTACCAAATTGAACGTGCCGAGAGTTATTACGACCGCGCACTTCGGGAACTGCCGGCAGAAGATCGAAAAAATCAGCGCGTTGGTTTGATGATGGCGGCAATCTACCGCACACTATTGCGTGAAATTAAAGCCGATGGCGCACAAAAAGTATTAAATGCACGTACCTCGCTTGGTGCGATGCGAAAGCTATACCTGTCGATGCAAGTCTTAATCAAAAATCTATAGGGTTAATGCAAGGTCAATATTTTAAGGTCAGTATTCAATGAGTAAAATACATATTGCTATTATCGGTGGCGGCTGTGCAGGTTTGAGTGCGGCTGCGACATTAGTTGATCGTGGCTATCACGTCACCCTGTTTGAGGCCAGCGCACAGTTGGGCGGACGCGCACGTACAGTGCTGGTAGAAAGCAATAGCCTGATGCATCTGCTGGATAACGGGCAACATATCTTATTGGGCGCGTATCGGGAAACCCTGGCGTTATTGCGTAAAGTGAGCGTAGACGAGAATTTAGCATTTATGCGCCTGCCGTTACATATCAACATGCAAGCGGCCTCTGCAAAATCCGTATTTTTATTAAAATCAGCGCATTTTCTACCCGCCCCATTTAATATGCTGGTTGGCTTATTAACAAGCAACGGCCTGAGTTTTTCCGAGCGTATTGCCGCCATCAAGTTAATACTGCATGTTAAAAGTACACATTATAAAATCACCAGCGATATTTCACTGGAGCAGTATTTGGTTGATCATAAACAAACCAGCCGGCTTATTGAAATGTTATGGGAGCCGCTTTGTCTGGCTGCGCTCAATACGCCTGTTGCCATTGCCAGCACGCGCGTGTTTCTAAATATACTTAAAGATAGCTTTTCCGGCAGTAAAAAAAATTGTGATTTCTTGTTACCCAGGCAGGATTTATCAAAAATTATTGCCAATCCGCTATCGCAATACATTCAGTCTAAAGGTGGTGAAATTAACCTGAATAAGCGCATTCGTAGCCTGCAACTTGAAGGTGATGGCTTTAGCCTGGAAACGCGCGATGGTAAGACTTTTTTCAGCCATGTCATTGTTGCCGTATCACCCACAAGAGTAGACAAGCTCATAGAGTCACTACCCAGATTGCAAGCCGCACTCAGGCAAACACAAACTTACGGCTACCAGCCTATTTACACCATTTATTTGCCGTTGGACGAGTTGGAAAAGTTTAATGTG
>PHCL01000334.1 GCA_002842195.1 Betaproteobacteria bacterium HGW-Betaproteobacteria-20
ACATTCTCAGGCGTTTGGCAATAGGTTCAGCGAGTTTATGGTTAAGCTGCAAGTGCACTTTTCCCTCTAACGAATAAGCGAATAACAGCGCCAGCAATCGACCCTTGGGGCTGCAATAGCCGGTATAGTGCGCATTGTTGCCATTAAGCAGTTTTACGTCATTGGTAACCTGCCCCTGCAGAAAAGACACCGCATCCTCGCCACTCATTTCAAGTAAATCAAGATGCGATAAATCACAGATAACATTTTCATTTTTTGCGAACAGCAACTCATTTTCCATATTGCCAAACGAGCTAATACTGCCGTTATCAAACATGCCACCTTTAATAAATAGATATTCCTGCCAGTCGTTGTTTGCCATGTGATACTCTTGAATAAATTTTATAAGCTTATTATAACTGCAAGCTTAAAACTTGAAGGCCTAATCATTTGAAACCAGACATACTTATATTGCAACCTTCACGCATCTTGCTGGCGTTATTGGTATGCGCAGCGCTTTTTTTCGGCGTGATGTTGTTTTTAGTGCCATTGCCTTCCACTTTACGCCTTGCCATATTACTTATGATATTGGGTGCTACGATTTATTTTAGTTTGCGAGACGCTTTGTTAAAGCTACCCTGGTCATTTGCATCACTCAACATTAACACGCAAAATCAACTGCAGCTAGTGCGTAAAAATGGTGAGCAATTAGATGTCAATGTGCAAGAAAATACGGTGGTGACACCTTATTTAACTGTACTGAACTGCCAGCCTAATGAAGCCGCTTTTTTGCAGCGGTTATTTACACACCATGTGCTTATTTTGCCAGATACGGCGAATACCGAAGCTTATCGACAGTTACGTGTATGGTTGCGTTGGGCTAAGCAGCAGGTTGTTGATACTTAGATTTTTAGTTGACGTGATTGTCATGCGCTATGGTGCTGGCATTTTCAGTGCCCAGTTCATTGAGCACATTTTTTTTATACAACTTCAGTGTTTCAGCAATTTGTTTAATTGGATGTTTGCCAAGGTATGCCGCTAGCAAGAGTAGTGCAGCAAGGGACGCCAGTATCCAGCTTAAATCAAACGGCGCAATATCGCGGCGCGCAGGTTTCTGTGTTTTCATTGCATCCAGCAAATTGTGGACATTACTGCCATTAACGTAATTTGCGCCAATTTCTCTGGCAACAGACTTTAGATACTCACTATCTAACTTTGAAATAAAACGGTCATTTTCGCCAGCGACATTATCCTCTCTTGTACCCAGCGTTGATTCTGAAATTTGCGCGATACCGGGCTGCAGGGCAAAGCTCTCATTTGACCAATAACCGATGACCTGATTTTTTTCACTCAATTTAGGAATTCCCACACCTTTTTCTGAACCCACTCCGACTAATAGCCAGCCATCGGCACCCTGGAAATTAGTTAAATCTTTGGTGTTAAAAACATGTAGCTTGGGCGCTTCTTCACCATCTGTAATCAATACCACCTGTGCCGGTTCTGGGAATCCGCGAACCGCTCTGGTAATGCTATAGAGGCTTTCGCGAATACGACTGTTGCCAGACCAGGCGCTACGCCAGTCCAGGTGGTCTATAGTGTCTTGAATCGCGGCAAAGTTTTTACATACTTCAATTGGTGTATAAAGTGCCGCAACGCTGTTGCCTGCAAATAATCCGATACTCACTTTTGTGCCACAAGGTAATGATGAAATGGTTTCACTCATCAGCTTTTGTGTATGCGCAATGCGGGTGGCAGGCTTGCCGTTGATTTGCATATCTACCGCGTTCATGCTTTGTGAAATATCGGCAATCAGCAGATAGGTATAAATGTTGTGCTTAACCGGTATGCTGGGCTGAAGTAGTGCTGCGAGTAAAAATATCAGCGCGCCGCTCAGCAGGGCAGTATCCCGGTTACTTTTGAAATAATTAAGTAGTTTTTTCATGATTTAGTTTTAGGTTGATTGCTGTTAGTCGTTAGCTGCCGTTAAGTTGCTGAACTAATGACTATTAACTATCCAGCTCACGGCAATCCATTCGGAATATTCCCTACAATCAAGCCTGGCGAGTCAGATTCACCTACGCC
>PHCL01000335.1 GCA_002842195.1 Betaproteobacteria bacterium HGW-Betaproteobacteria-20
CTATTCTAGGAGTAATATTATGACCGCCAATAACACTGTACAAATCGCCCCTGAAAGCACAAAGAGCATTATGCCTGGCGTAACGGCAGAAATGCTGCAGAAGTACGATGTTTCCGGGCCACGCTATACGTCTTATCCAACTGCGGACCGCTTTGTGGAGGCGTTTACCGAGGAGTCTTACAAACTGGCTTTGGCACAACGACGCTTAGTTGGCGCGGCGTTGCCTTTATCTATTTACGTGCATATTCCATTTTGCGAGTCACTATGCTTTTTTTGCGCCTGCAACAAAATCGTCACTAAACATCATGAGCGTAGCGTGGAATATTTACGCTATCTTAGCCGTGAAATAGACTTGCACGTAGAGCATTTAGGCGCAGGACAAACCATTTCCCAATTACATTTAGGTGGTGGCTCTCCTACTTTTTTCTCTGATGCTGAACTCTCAAAACTCATGGCCATGCTGAAACGTAGCTTTGTGTTTACTCCTGGCGGCGAATATTCAATTGAAGTTGATCCGCGTACTGTGGATGAACAACGCCTGAAACATCTGGCTGAATTAGGATTTAATCGCCTGAGTTTTGGTGTGCAGGACTTTGACCCGGAAGTGCAAAAAGCGGTACATAGAATTCAGCCCGCAGAGCAAGTATTTTCATTGGTTGAAGCCGCGCGACGACTGAATTTTGAGTCGGTGAATGTGGATTTAATCTATGGTTTACCCATGCAGACGCCGCTATCATTTGCCAGAACATTGGCGCAGGTGGTAGAACTCAGGCCCAACAGAATTGCACTTTACGGCTATGCGCATTTACCAGAGCGATTCAAGCCACAACGCCGCATCAGCGAATATGAATTGCCGGCCGCGCAGGATAAAATCACTATGTTGTCCAACGCGTTAACTGCATTTATTGAGGCAGGTTATGTATACGTGGGCATGGATCATTTTGCTTTGCCGGACGACGATTTGGCCATCGCTAAACGTCAGGGCAGATTGCACCGGAACTTTCAAGGCTACAGCACACAGCCGGATTGCGACTTAATCAGTCTGGGCGTTTCTGCGATAGGCCGCGTGGGCGCTACTTACAGCCAAAACGCTAAAACCATTGAAGAGTATTACGATTACCTGAATCAGGGTCGTTTTCCGGTAGTGCGCGGCCTCGCGTTATCGCGTGATGACCTGGTGCGCCGTGCCGTCATTATGGCTATTATGTGCCAAGGCGAACTGCAATATGAAGCCATAGAACTCGCCTACATGATAGATTTTAAAAGCTACTTTGCCAGCGAGTTGGAAGCACTTAAAGTACAGGAAAACATCGGGATGGTAACGCTAAACAATGATAGTTTGCAGGTGACTGACATCGGCTGGTTTTTTGTACGCGCTGTTGCCATGCTGTTTGACCGTTACCTGCAAACCGACCGTAATCGCGCACGCTTTTCTAAAATTATCTAGCACATCACTTCCTTTGACCGTTTGGTAGGCTTCCTTTCGACCGGTTGACGAGCCTGTCGAACCACCTGTCGAAAGATTGCCCCCTGAGCCTGTCGAAGGGAATGCTCCATTTAAAACCCAAAAAAAAAAGCCTCTACCATGAACGGCAGAGGCAAACGTGGAACCAGGAAATCTTAAATTATTAAACCAGCGATTAGAATTTTTTACCGATACCAATACCGACGACCCATGGGTTAATATCAAGTGAGTCAATTTTTGTCCAACCACCGGCAGTTTTTAACTTAACGGTAGTATCCAGAGTAACGTATTTCACATCAGCATTAATTAACCAACCGTCTTTTAAGTTAATGTCAAAACCGGCCTGAGCAACAAATCCAAAGCTATCACTATCAATCTTGATTTTGCTACCGGCTAAAGGACCACTGCTGACTTTTAATTTACGATCCAGCATAATGGTGTAGTTAATACCGGCACCCACATAAGGATCAAAAGTTTGATCCGGGTTAAAATGCCATTGCGCAGTTAAGGTCGGTGGCAACAGGTTTACGCTGCCTAAAGGTTGATTGCCCACTGTCGGATTCGCATCGCCCTG
>PHCL01000336.1 GCA_002842195.1 Betaproteobacteria bacterium HGW-Betaproteobacteria-20
TTACTGTAGAGTTAGGCATGAGTTACGGCAACCCCAGCATGCAATCCGCCATTGAAAAATTAAAAGCACAACACTGCGACCGTATATTAGTATTTCCCTTGTATCCACAGTATGCAGCAAGTAGCACCGCAAGCGCACTGGATGCCGTATGGCGTGTGTTACTAAAAATGCGCAACGTGCCAGCGATAAGAACCATAGGCCATTATCACGACCACCCGGCCTATATTGCGGCATTAGCGCAAAGTGTTAACGAACACTGGCGTATTAACGGTGGCAAGCCGGATAAATTGGTGATGAGCTTTCATGGTTTACCAAAATTTCATTTATTAAAAGGTGATCCATATCATTGCGAATGTCATAAAACAGCACGTTTACTGGCAGAAGCCCTGGGCTTAACAAAAGATGATTATCTGGTTGCGTTTCAATCCCGCTTCGGCAAACAAGAGTGGCTTAAACCTTACCTCGCAAATACATTGTTGGGTTTAGGCAGGGCTAAGACAAAACGCATCGATGTCATCTGCCCAGGTTTTAGTAGTGATTGTCTGGAAACGCTGGAGGAAATTGCCATAGAAGGCAAACATATCTTTCAAAGCAATGGCGGCGGCGCATACAATTACATCCCCGCTCTCAATGAAAATGAAGCCTGGATACACGCCATGACCGAAATAGCACTGGAAAATCTACAAGGCTGGGTCTTGCCGGAGTGGGATAGCCTACGCGCTAAAAAAGTGGCTGAAATGACGCAGTTAAGGGCGCAAGCCTTGCAGTCGTTAAACTAAGCACGCCTGTTGTTTGCTATACTTCTAAAGATTACTTAATCGCCCATATTTACCATGAAAAATTTAATCTTCAGCTTTTTAGTGAACGCATTAAGCGGCGTTGTTAAATGGCTCAAGCGTAAGTAAACAGCAATCTCCCAGGCAATAAATACAGGCATATCAATATGATCGTAATTACCGGCGGCGCAGGGATGATAGGGTCCATCATCGCCTGGCACTTAAACACAAAACTCAATCGTGATGATATGGTCATTGTTGATCGCATCACGCATGAAGACCAATGGCAAAACTTGGTGAAGCGCCAGTATGTGCAATATTTGGATAAAGACCAGTTATTACCCTGGCTGGAAGGCAACGCTGCATCCAAGGCACACGTAGAGGTCGAAGCCATCATCCACATGGGTGCCATCAGCGCGACGACTGAACGCGACTTTAACAAGCTGGTAGAAGCGAATATTCATTATTCACAAAACCTTTGGACCTGGTGCGCTAACAACAAAGCGTCATTTTTCTATGCAAGTTCTGCAGCCACTTATGGCGATGGCGAACAAGGCTATGATGACGCTTCAATCGAAAAACTCCGTCCGCTTAACGGTTATGGTTACTCAAAACACTTTTTTGACCAATGGGCGTTGCAACAAGTGCGCGACAACTTACCCGTGCCGCCTTCCTGGGCAGGCTTTAAATTCTTTAACGTGTACGGCCCAAACGAATATCATAAAGAACGCATGGCCAGTGTGGCATTTCACAGCTATAACCAGTTTAAAGAAACTGGTACGGTTAAATTATTCAAAAGCCATAAACAAGGCTTTGATGATGGCATGCAATTACGCGACTTTGTTTACGTGAAAGATGCGGCGGCAGTAGTGGTACATTTTCTCGAGGCAGCGCTCAATAACAAATCATGCGCTAATGGCATTTATAACATTGGTACAGGCAAAGCCCGTGCATTTAAAGATTTAGCTACCGGTGTCATGGCTAGCTTAGGTAAAACGCCGAATATTACTTACATTGACATGCCTGAAGATCTGCAGGGTAAATACCAGTACTTTACCGAGGCCACGTCAGCCAAACTACGTGGCACTGGCTACACATCGCCATTTCATACTTTAGAAGATGGCATAGCCAGAAAAAATATTCGGGCGGTTTGATGGTGCACAAGGCAACTCATCATTTCGATCTAATTAATTGGTGGCTTTCTGCTGTGCCGGTATCAGTATTTGCTAACGGAAAAAGAGAATTTTATACTCCGGAAAC
>PHCL01000337.1 GCA_002842195.1 Betaproteobacteria bacterium HGW-Betaproteobacteria-20
GCGCTATGTGCTTGATGCGAGAAAGTAATAAGTAGCGCCAACGTCAATGTTACTAACAGGTAGAAACCACTTTTTACTTTACTGATTTCACTATCAATCACTATCACCTGAAATTCCACCTTCACTCCAATCAAAACCCTTTAAGCCACTAATGAACGCCATATTGTTGGCGATAGGCTTTAACTGCAAGCAAGTTTTGCGCCAGGTTTTGTCGGCTCTGCAAATAACACATTAAATCGGTTAAATTAGCAATGGCACAGACCGGAATTTGATTATTTTTAACGACCTCCTGCACGGCAGAAAGCTCGCCCAGGCCTTTTTCTTGTCTATCAATGGCAATAGCCACACCGCAAGCGCTGGCGCCATTAGCAGCAATAAGTTCTACCGATTCGCGTACCGAAGTGCCTGCTGAAATCACATCATCGATGATGAGAACCCGCCCTTTTAACGGGCTACCGACAATCACGCCGCCTTCTCCATGGTCTTTTGCCTCTTTACGGTTGTAGGCATAAGGCACATTGTGACCATTTTTGGCAAATGCGATGGCAATACTGGCAACCAGCGTAATACCTTTGTAAGCAGGGCCAAATAACATATCGAACTCTATCCCTGAATTTTTAATAGCTGCGGCGTAAAATTCACCGAGCTTCATTAAGCTGTCACCGTCATTAAACAGGCCTGCGTTAAAAAAGTATGGGCTGACACGCCCGGCTTTAGTTTTAAATTCGCCAAAGCGTAAAACCTCTTTTTCTATGGCAAATGCGATAAACTCTTGGCTGACATTGTTTTGTTGTAGATTCATGGTTTAAATTATATGGTTTAATTTGTAGGGTTTAATTTATATCGTGTAAATTTAAGGGATAAGTTTTGAAGATTATATCGCTAAACCTAAACGGCATACGTTCTGCCACCAATAAAGGTGTGCAAATCTGGTTGCAAAAACAGGATGCGGACATTGTTTGCATGCAGGAAGTCAAGGCACAAGCTGCGGACATGACCCCTGAGATGTTAAGTCCGACGGGTTATTATGGCAATTTTCACTTTGCCGAGAAAAAGGGTTACAGTGGCGTGGGTATTTACTCTAAAATTAAACCAGATGTGGTGATTGAAGGCCTGGGTTCTGCCAATCATAATGTAGCGGATATTGACGCAGAAGGTCGTTATCTTGAGTGTCAGTTTGGTAATTTAAGCGTGATTTCACTTTACTTGCCAAGCGGCTCTAGCGGAGAAGAGCGGCAGGCGTTTAAATTTAGTGTGATGACGCGCTTTATGCTGCATTTACAGGCTTTGATTGCCAGCGGCCGCGAGGTAATTATTTGCGGAGATTGGAATATCGCACACAAAGAGGTTGACCTTAAAAATTACAAAGGCAATAAGAAAAACTCCGGTTTTTTGCCCGAAGAACGCGCCTGGTTGACAGAATTGTTCGATCAGGTCGGCTGGGTAGATGTGTATCGCAAGCTGCATCCTGCTGCCACAGATGAATGTTATACCTGGTGGAGCAACCGTGGGCAAGCCTGGGCTAAAAATGTCGGCTGGCGCATCGACTACCAAATCGCTACGCCTGCAACAGCAGCCAAAGCCGTTTCAGCCAGCATCTATAAGGACGAACGCTTTAGTGACCACGCGCCATTGATTGTAGAATACGTGTTTTAGGTGACGGGGTAGATTTGGTTCAAATATATATTTATGTAAGATGGTGTGTATGAATACGACCAATGGTTGTATGGCACATAATCTGAATAATGATTGTTATCACATATAAGAAAATACGCTATCTTGTCTAAGCGATTTTGTCAGGCTATCACAACGTAACTTTGGGCCAGGTAGTTTTTGTAATTTATTTAGAAAGGAATATTTATGATGATTGAAACAGCATCAGCAGGCAGTAAAGGCGCATTATTGGCAGTTGCCGCAGCAGCACTCATTTTGGCCGGTTGCGGCAACGGTAGCGGTCATTCAGAAAATGCCGCAAGTGCAGGAAAAGTACACTGCATGGGCATCAATTCATGCAAGGGT
>PHCL01000338.1 GCA_002842195.1 Betaproteobacteria bacterium HGW-Betaproteobacteria-20
GTAGTGGCACTGGATGCAAAAACGGGCGAAGAACTTTGGCGATATCAACATAGTCGCAGAGCGAATTGGAAAATGTGCTGCGGCCCGGCAAGCAGAGGCGTGGCAGTGAGTGATGGCAAGGTGTTTATTGGCACTGTAGATGCACGACTGATTGCACTTGATGCTAAAAATGGCGCTAAACTTTGGGATATTGATGTGGCGGACGATACGGCCTTGACTGAAAATACGAGTTTGCTGAGTAAAGCCGACAGCCGGAGTCAAAAAGATATTTATGGTGGCACCGGCGTGGGGGTGAATATGGCGCCAGTAGTGTATCGCGGAAAAGTGATTGTAGGCATTACCGGGGTGGGCTACGGACTGCATTTAGATACACCCACGGCTGACGCTCCACTCGGCGCGGTGGTTGGGGTGAATGGCCGTTATGGGCGACCAGGCTTTTTAGCGGCTTATGATGTGAAAAATGGTCATCGTGTTTGGCAGTTCGATACGATTCCAGCACAGGGCTGGGAGGGCGTGTTTACAGAAACCACATCAGATGGAATTTCATTAAATCGAGATGTTGCGGCTGAAAAAGCCAATGTAATCAATAATAAAGAAGCGTGGCGCTATGGCGGAGGCTCTGCCTGGAGTACGCCGGCAATTGATACAAAAACTAACACACTTTTCTTTGGTACGGGCAATCCATCACCGCAAATGAATGATATTTCTCGACCTGGTGACAATCTTTATACGGTTTCTTTAGTGGCACTGGATACCGAGACCGGTAAACTTAAATGGTATTATCAGCAGGTGCCGCATGATGTGTGGGGCTATGATTTAGCTAGCCCCCCGGTGTTGTTCAATTATCAAAAAGATGGCAAAAATATCGCTGCCGTTGGCCAAGCGAGTAAAACCGGTTGGTATTATGTGAATGATAGAGCGACTGGCAAATTACTAATGAAGTCAGACGCTTTTGTGCCACAGAAAAATCTTTTTGCTAAAGCCACTAAACAAGGTACTGTGCTTTATCCTGGCATACTAGGCGGCTCTAACTGGAGCCCAAGTGCATTGGATGAGCATAATCAAACTAGTTTCGTCGCTGGCATACATGCGCCGATTAAATATACGTTGGTAGATGAGCCTGCCACAAATGGACAACCTGCCATACGTTATGCGTCTTCTGAACCTACAAAGGACCCGCGCTGGGGAATAATTTCAGCCATTAACTTAACTTCCGGAAAAATGCACTGGCAGGTGAAAACTGACCAGCCATTAGTGGGAGGACTGCTGGCTACCAGTTCCGGTTTGTTGTTTATGGGTGAAGGCAATGGTAATTTCAATGCTTACAACAGCAATACGGGCGATTTGTTATGGCAAACCAAGGTAGATGCCGGGGTAAACGCACCGCCGATTAGCTATGAAATAGACGGTGTGCAGTATGTAGCGGTAGTAGCGGGAGGTAATTCTATTTTTGGCTATGCCACAGGTGACAATATCGTGGTGTACAGACTTGCTAAGTAGCTTGTTATTTTAGAGGTACACTTGAGTCTATTGGTGCTTTAGCTTCAAGCATAGCACTGCGCAAGCCAATATGAAGGTGATGCCATTTGCCATAATGATAGGCCAGCTGCTAATCAATATTCCATAGATTAGCCAACCAAACACGCCTAAGCTAAATAAACCGTACATGGGCAGTGAAATGCCTGACAAATCACGTGTTTTCCAAGAATGGAGCGCTTGTGGTACAAATGCCAGGGTAGTTAAGAGCGCTGAAATGTAGCCAATTAGCTCTGTTGTATTCATGTCTTTTTATTTTCTGGATTAATCAAAACCTAGAGCCACCAATTAGAACCACGCAAGATGCAGACAAAAAAATGACCCAGTTAAGGGTCATTTTCTCGGATTCCATTTTACTGGATTCTAGTTAACTAAGCTTTCTGAATGTTAGAAGCTTGTTTACCTTTTGGTCCGTCAGTTACATCAAAACTTACGCGATCATTTTCTTTTAAGCTTTTGTAACCGCTATCAACG
>PHCL01000339.1 GCA_002842195.1 Betaproteobacteria bacterium HGW-Betaproteobacteria-20
ACCATGATTGCATTGTCCTGAGCGTTCTGTAGCTTCCATATCACGCAATAAAGCATTCATTTCCGGGACGGTTAAGCTGCGGTTCGCGCGCACGGCAGCATGACAAGCCATGGTACCCAACAACTCATTTCTACGTTCTGTGAGTGCGCGGCTTGCGCCATATTCACGTAAATCACGCAGGACATCGCGGGCTAAAGTAACTGCGTCGGCATCTTGCAGCATGCTCGGCACGGCACGCACAGCCAATGTGGCGGGAGATAAGATTGCAATATCAAAACCTAATTGTTGCAAGCTTGCGTCATTATTGGCTAAAGCCTCTTGCACAGTAGCGACTTCCAGTCGGTCTGCATTAAAGCTCACTGGTAACAACAAAGGCTGCATGGCGACAGATTGGGTGTCGAGCGCATTTTTCAGTTGCTCATACATAATACGTTCATGCGCAGCGTGCATGTCCACTATTACCAGGCCTTGTGCATTTTGCGCCAGCACGTACACACCATGAATTTGTGCAACGGCAAAGCCTAACGGAAAGTCCTGCAGTTGAAATTCTGCGCTATTCTCATAGGGCTTCGGTTGAGCACCGCCAGAAGCCTCTCCAATAGCGGCTTGCAGGGCATCATTTTTCTCTCGAGCCTGAAATTCATTTAATTGATTACCAAATAAGCGCTGGTAAAAGCTATTTGGCTCGCTGGCCTGCAAGTTAATTTGCGATTGGTAGCTTGGGTAATTTGAGCCTTGAAATGAAGGATTCCCAAACGGGTTATATGCCGCCTGATTCGCCGTAGCAGCGTTTGAAACACCCGTTGGCGTAGCGAGCGCTTTATGTAACGAATGAAAAATAAATCTGTGAATGGCCTGCCCATCCCGAAATCGCACCTCGGTCTTGCTCGGGTGTACGTTCACGTCGACCAAGGTTGGATCCAGTTCTATAAACAGCACGAATGCAGGATGCCGGTCATGATGCAGCACATCTTGATAGGCTTGACGAATGGCATGCGCAATGAGCTTGTCACGCACATAGCGCCCATTGACGTACACATATTGCGTGTCACTTTTATTGCGATTAAAGGTCGGCTTGGCAGCCACACCCCACAAGCGCAAGCCTGCAGCAGATTCATCTACATTAATGGTTTCAGCGGCAAACTCTGCCCCCAGCACTTCACTAAAACGTTTCTCCGGTGGGCTAATCGCGTAGCGGCAAAGCGCCCTGCCGTTGTGTTGTAGCATAAAGGCTACGTCAGGCCGCGAGAGTGCTATACGCGCAAAAGCGGTCTCACAATGCCCAAATTCAGTGCCTTCAGTTTTTAAAAATTTGCGCCGTGCGGGTGTGTTAAAGTATAAATCGTTGACTTCAATGATTGTGCCAGCATCCAGCGCGGTGGGCGCTACGCCTGAAATATCACTGCCTTCAGAAGCGATACGCCAGGCATGTTTATCTGTAGCAAAACGGCTGCTAATCTGGGTGCGTGAAACTGAGGCTATGCTTGCCAAGGCCTCGCCGCGAAAACCCAAACTCGCTACCGCTTCTAAATCATCTAAACTAAAAATTTTACTGGTGGCATGGCGTGTGAGTGCCATGGCTAAATCCTCTTGCGCAATACCTGTACCATTATCACTCACGCGCAATTGCTTAACGCCACCTTGCACCAGCGATACTTGAATGTCGGTACTGCCGGCATCCAGGCTATTTTCAAGTAACTCCTTTAAGGCAGAGGCTGGACGTTCAACCACCTCGCCTGCCGCGATTTGACTAATCAGTTGATCTGGAAGTAAACGAATCTCAGGCATGATGTAATGTATTTTTAAAGAACCGCTATTTTACCTGCAATCATGAAAAGAAATAGCGGGGGTATTACCAATCAATATCGGTGAAACTGTTTTTTTGCTTTGTTCAGGCTAAATGCACCGTCTCCAGATAATCAGGTATGACCACTTGCCAATGGAGCTGCTCTTCAATATGTAACCGCATAGCGTCTGCCGCTACCGGCTCACCATG
>PHCL01000340.1 GCA_002842195.1 Betaproteobacteria bacterium HGW-Betaproteobacteria-20
CCCGTTGTGATTATGACTTTGGGTGACATTCAACTGCGAAGCACCTTAAAAGAGTCAGATGCCTATTTTATTGACTTATTTAATACGTTTATCGATCCACTGAGCTTAGAGCTTGACCAAAAACCATTAAGAGGTGCAGGTATTGCACACAGCATTATGGGTACTAAATACAATGACCGTATGGCTGCCGTTAACTTTACACTGAACCATGATGATGGCATGACCAACCATGGCTTAGAAGAAGCACAAGTCATTTTAATCGGCGTATCCCGTTGCGGCAAAACGCCGACCAGCGTTTACCTCGCTATGCAATTTGGCGTTAAGGCCGCCAATTACCCTTTGATTCCGGAGGACTTTGAACGTGGCACGCTACCGGCCGTGCTAAATCAACACCTTGATAAAGTTTTTGGTTTAACCATCAAACCAGAACGCTTACATGCAATACGTAATGAGCGCAGATCTGGCAGCTTTTATGCCTCTTTAGATAATTGCCGAAAAGAAATTGCTACAGCAGAAAGCTTAATGCGCAATGCTGGCATTACCTGGGCAGATTCCACCAGTCGCTCAGTTGAAGAACTATCAGCCATTATTATGGAAAAAACACGTAAAACTGCTTAATAACTTTGACTTCTTAGTGAGGAAAATTACAAGATTTTCTGTTAAATTTTACCTGGCTTCCTTAGTGATGCCCTGCAAGCCTTACTATAAGCGCCTCGCAGGGCAGTATTTTTCTCTCGTAGATTTAATGTGTATTTTTACCCGAAACCAAAAGCCAGGTTTATTTCATAATCACGCGTTATTTTAAACTGCGCTGGCGTCTGACTTCATACAGGCAGATACCACTCGCCACGCTCACGTTTAAACTTTCCACTGAACCAAACATGGGAATGGTCACTAAGGCATCGCAGGTTTCTGCGGTTAAGCGCCTAATACCATCACCTTCTGCGCCCAATACCAAGGCAATTGGCCCGTCTAGTTTGCTGTTGAGCAAGTTAGATGGTGCGTCCATCGTAGTGCCCACTACAAACACGCCTGCCTCTTTAAGCTCGCGTATGGTTCTGGCCAGGTTTGTCACGGCAATAAACGGTACGGTTTCTGCTGCACCACAAGCGACTTTGCGTACCGTTGCGTTTAAGCCTACTGCTCGGTCTTTTGGTGCAATCACGGCATGCACGCCCATTGCATCTGCCACACGCAAGCATGCGCCCAGGTTGTGTGGATCTTCTACACCGTCTAATATTAAGAAAAATGCCGGTTCGCTCAAGTCTGATTCTAAAATATCATGAATATCTTTATAGGGGATTGGCGTATCGACTACTCGCGCGATCACACCCTGGTGGCGACCGTTCATTCCGGCTATACCATCTAAGCGACTGCGCTCAACTTCCATAGTGCGCACGCCGGCAGATTCAGCCATTTTCAGCAAATCTTTCATACGCGCATCAACCCGGTCGCGATCGATTAAAATTTCCTGCACACTTGCACTGTGTTGGCGCAAACGGCTTAATACGGCATGAAAGCCAAATAAAATACGGGCATCGCTCATCTTTTTACCTTAATGTTCAGTTCTTAACGTTTATTGATTTTTTTGGTGGATTTTTTAGATTTAGTCGGTTTTGGCGGATTTTTACCAGCATTTCTACTTATTGGCTTGGTTCCAGATTTTGGCTTAGCGCCTAATGTTAGTTTTTCACCGACTTTAGGTTGGTCGCCAACCCTGCCCGTAGATTTCACAGGTCGCTGCTCACCACCACGTGGTTTATTATCTGCACTTGATTTATTTGAAACTACATTAATAATATCATTTAATGAATTGTTTTTATTCACTAAAATAAAATCTATTTTAGTCGTTTCTAAATCTACCCGTGCCACTTTAATGGTAAGTCTGTCACCTAGCTGGTAGCGCACACCGGTACGTTCACCAGCCATTTCATGACGGGCTTTATCGTAATGGAAATAATCATTGCCTAACTCTGTCACGTGTAACAAGC
>PHCL01000341.1 GCA_002842195.1 Betaproteobacteria bacterium HGW-Betaproteobacteria-20
GTAGAGCAAAATCTTATCAGCGGGCAGGCGTTGCAGGTGATACTCGCGGCTTCCCTGCTTTCTATGGTCATTGCCCCGTTCTTAATTCAATACAATGGCCGTATCGCAAGGCGCATGGTGAGCAGCTACGGCCGTAACAGCGGCCAGATTGTGCAGGATATTGAAGATGTCGGTAAACATTTATATAACCACGTGATTATTTGCGGCTACGGGCGTAGCGGTCAGTATTTAGGCCGTTTTCTAAAAGAGGAAGAGATACCGTTTGTGGCGTTGGATATTGACCCGTCACGCGTGTTAGAAGCCTCAGCTGCGGGTGAAAATGTAATGTTTGGCGATGCTGCTCGGCGTGTAGTGCTGGAGGCAGCAGGTAGTGCGCGTGCGAAAGCGCTGATTATCAGTTATGCAGATAATCGCGCCGCCATGAAAATTTTGCATATTGTGCAGGAAAACTATCCACATTTGCCCGTGATTGTACGCACCGTGGACGACTCCAACATGGAAGCCTTGCGTGAAGCCGGTGCAGCTGAAGTTGTACCAGAAATTTTGGAAGGCAGCTTAATGCTGGCGTCGCACGCACTGATGTTGCTTGGTGTACCACTGCATCGTGTTGTTAAACGCATTCGGCTGTTTCGTGAAGAGCGTTATCAATTGTTCAAAGGTTATTTTCACGGGGTAACGGATGCCGAAGATGAGGCCTTGGAAAAGCAGCAAGTGCGCTTGCATTCAGTGATTATTTCACCAAACTCATTCGCCGTAGGCAGGCGTCTGGCGGAGATGCATTTAGAAAACTTTGACGTAGAAATAAAATCTATCCGCCGCCCGAATGCTAACGGCAAGGTGCCAACGGAAGATAGCCTGCTGGCAGAGGGCGATGTGATTGTGCTGCTGGGTCAGCCTACGGGGTTAGCAGACGCACAGAACGCCTTGTTAACCGGACGCACGACAACTTAAACACGCGCCAGCTTAAATAAGGTTAAAAATCATTATGACAAAAAAAATAGTAATCGTAGGCGGCGGCATAGTAGGCTGCATGACCGCCATGGAACTGGTAAAACGTGGCTGCAAAGTCACGATTGTAGAGCGTAATCAAATTGCCAGCCAGACTTCGGGTGAGTCATCCTGGGCCGGCGGCGGCATTGTCTTTCCTTTATTGCCCTGGTTTTATTCTGATGCGGTGAATGCGCTGACCCGCAACGGCGCAAATTATTATCGTGAGCTCAGTCAGCATTTGCTACAGGAAACCGGCATAGATTCCGACTTTGAACAGTCAGGTTTTTTGTTGCTACCCAAGTTTGATGCCGAAGCCGCAGAGGCCTGGTGTGCAGATAATCAAGTGCCTGCGCAGCCTGTTAAAGCCTCTGCATTTGGTGTGCAGTCGTTAGGTGGGGAAGATGCACTTTGGTTGCCCACGGTATGCCAGATACGCCCACCTTATTTTATGCAGGCGATGCGACTATGGCTGGCGCAAAATAATGTGACCATGCTGGAACATACTGAATTAGTGCCGCTCAAACAAACTCCGGTGTTAAATGCTTGGCAAACCGTTAGCGGAGAAACGCTAACCGCAGATCAATTCGTAGTCACCTCAGGCGCGTGGAGTTTTGAGTTGTTAAAGGAAACCAGCGCAAAACTCAATATCAAGCCCATGCGCGGACAGATTCTGCTTTATAAACCGCAAAAAAATCTACAACAAATGGTCTATAGAGAAGGTTTTTACATGATACCGCGCCGTGATGGTTACTTGCTGGCAGGCAGCACACTGGAAGATGTTGGTTTTGATAGCACGGTGACGGACGCTGTGCGCCATGAAATCAGCGTAAAAGCTGAGGCGATTATGCCTGAGCTAAAAAATCAACCGATTATCAAGCACTGGAGCGGCCTGCGACCCGGTACGCCAGAAAATTTACCGACCATTTCGGCCCATCCCACGATTGAAAATCTGTATCTGAATACCGGCCATTTTAGATATGGCTTAACCATGGCG
>PHCL01000342.1 GCA_002842195.1 Betaproteobacteria bacterium HGW-Betaproteobacteria-20
GCGTGAAATCGGTAGCTTTTCCGCCATGTGGCGCAATATGGCATTCGCCAGGCCCAGATTACCTTCTGAATTTTCAAAAACCTTTGTAGAGTCATTAGGCTTAACGTACAACCCAATGACCATACAGATTGAGCCGCATGACTACATGGCGGAGCTATACGACACGCTCGCTCGCATCAATACGATTTTGATTGACCTTAATCGCGACATTTGGGGTTATATCTCTGTTGGCTACTTTAAACAAAAAGTAAAAGCCGGTGAAATTGGCTCATCCACCATGCCACACAAAGTAAACCCGATAGATTTTGAAAATTCAGAAGGTAATCTGGGCCTGGCGAATGCCATATTGCGCCACATGGCGGAAAAGCTACCGATTTCACGCTGGCAACGCGATCTTACGGATTCAACCGTGCTGCGCAATATGGGTGTGGCGTTTGGCTACACGCTGTTAGGTTACGATTCCTGTTTGCGCGGCCTGAACAAGCTGGAAGTCAACCCAGAAAAACTGGCGCTGGATCTGGATAACAGCTGGGAGGTACTTGCCGAGCCAATTCAAACCGTGATGCGTCGCTATGGTATTGAAAACCCTTATGAGCAGCTTAAAGAACTTACACGCGGCAAGGGTGGTATCAATAAAGCTTCCTTGCATATATTCATCAGCGGCTTGAATATTCCTGCCGATGCAAAACAAGCGCTGCTGGCCATGACGCCGGCGAGCTATATTGGCAAGGCAACGGAGCTTGCACGCACTATTTAATAGCATAAAGCTAACTGTAATGGCCGTAACGCAAGTCAGGCAAATAAAATGAAGGTAGCCTACACTTGAAAAAACTCTTTTTAACCTGTTTATTGCTACTGTTCTGGGCGCTGCCGGCATATGCAGATAGCAGCAAATATCAGGTTAAAATATCAGCGCCAGCCGAGCTAAGGGATTTGCTGCAAAATCACCTAGACATGATTAAGTGGCGTGATAATCCACGCTTGAATCCCGCCGAATGGCAGCGACTATACACGCGAGCACCACAAAATATCAGAAACTTACTAGCGACTGAAGGCTATTTTTCACCGAAAATTAGCGCCACCCTGGAAAATAAAAGCGGTGTATTCACCGCCGCATTTACGGTTGATGCCGGCATACCGGCCTTAATCAAGAGCGTCAATCTCAAATTTACTGGAGCCATCACAGCGCAGCCAGCGGACATTACGCCCAGCATGCAAAAACTGCGTGAAACGTGGTTGCTGAAATCTGGCGCGCAGTTTCGCCAGGAAAGTTGGGAGCAAGCCAAACGGAGGCTGTTAACAGATTTACTGATTGAGCGTTACCCGAACGCCACAATTACCGACAGCAAAGCTGAAGTAGACCTTGAAACACAAAGCGTAGCGTTGAGCGTAGAAGTTGATAGTGGCCCGGCAGTTAAATTCGGCAATACCACCATCGAAGGTTTGAATCGTTATCCTGCACGTGTCATAGAAAACCTGAATCCAATTAAACCATCCAGCATCTACAACCAGTCGGACTTGCTCACGTTTCAGGCACGTTTGCAGGAAATCGGCTACTTTCAGCGTGTAGAGGTCACTGCCGACACGCGACTTACTGACGAAGCAGATACGGAAGGCAATACCGCGCCGGTTAAAGTCACTGTCGTAGAAAATAATAGTGCTAAAGCTGGCATCGGTGCTGGCTTCAGCACTAATACTGGCGCGCGCACTCAGCTCACTTATGATGATCTGAATATACTAAACCGGGGCTGGCGGCTCACCAGCAGCTTAAAAATTGAGCAGAAAGCACAATCGTTAAGCGGTCAAATTCAGCTGCCGGTTACAAAAAAAGGATATCGCGATAGCGTTAATGGCAGCCTGAGTCGCACCGACATTCAGGGTGAAGTGCTGACTACCAGCCAGGTAGGCGTTAAGCGCGCCTGGGGTCCGCGCAAACGGGAGCAGTATGTTGGTGCGAATTATTTAATTGAGCAACAGGA
>PHCL01000002.1 GCA_002842195.1 Betaproteobacteria bacterium HGW-Betaproteobacteria-20
GTTGCAGAGCCTGCCAGGTGAAGTGTTTCAAGGCAAGGTGAGTTATCTTTACCCGACATTAAATGGAGTATCAAGAACCTTGCAAGTGCGCATTGATCTGCCAAATAGACAAAGCCAGTTGCGGCCAGGCATGTATGCCAATGTTGTATTTTCAGGGCAAAGCCGCGAAGCCTTATCGGTACCAAGCGAAAGTATTATCGCAACGGGTAAACGTAACGTTGTGATTATAAAAGAAGCACATGGTTATCGCCCTGTAGAAGTTGAGGCAGGGCAAGAGCATGATAACTACACCGAAATCTTGAGTGGCCTATCCGGAGGCGAAGAGGTCGTCGTATCAGGCCAGTTCCTGATTGATTCTGAAGCTTCTTTGTCCGGCGTTCTGGCAAGACTGTCTAAGCAAAATGGCGTAAAAGGGGTTCAGCCATGATTGCTCAGCTAATAAGGTGGTCAGCCAGTAACCGCTTATTGGTGCTACTGGCTACGTTGATGATGGTAGTTTGGGGCGTATTTGCCATGCTGCGTACGCCACTGGATGCAATTCCTGACTTGTCTGATACTCAGGTCATTATTCGCACACAATGGCCTGGGCAAGCGCCACAGATCGTTGAGAATCAACTTACCTATCCACTGACCACCACTATGCTGTCTGTACCCGGAGTCAAGACGGTGCGTGGATATTCATTCTTTGGTGATTCTTTCGTTTACATTTTATTCAATGATGGTACTGATCAATATTGGGCGCGATCTCGTGTGCTGGAATATTTAAGTCAAATTTCATCCAAGTTACCCAAAGGCGTAAATCCCAGTTTAGGACCAGATGCTACTGGCGTGGGCTGGGTATATGAATACGCATTGGTTGATCGCAGTGGTAAACATGATTTAGGTGAGTTACGCGCCCTGCAGGACTGGTTTCTTAAATTTGAGCTGAAAACTATTCCTGGTGTGTCTGAGGTCGCCACATTAGGCGGCATGGTACGTCAATATCAAGTGCAAGTTGACCCTGATAAATTACGAAATTACCGCATTCCGTTATCAAAAGTAGTCTCGGCAATTCAATCTGCCAATCAGGAAACCGGCGGCGCTGTGGTAGAAATTGCCGAGGCCGAATACATGGTTCGGGCACACGGTTATCTGGAATCACTGGATGACTTCCGCAATATTCCGCTCACCGTCAGCAATCGTGGTACACCGATTTTGCTATCAGATGTGGCGCGCGTACAAATCGGACCTGAACTACGCCGTGGCGTGGCGGAGCTCAATGGTGAAGGCGAGGTAACTGGCGGCGTCATTGTAATGCGTGCAGGAAAAAATGCATTGGAAGTCATTGACGCAGTAAAAGTTAAACTTGAGCATTTGAAAAAAAGTCTTCCTGAAGGTGTAGAGGTTGTCACTACCTATGATAGATCTCAATTGATTAAGCGTGCAGTTGATAACTTAACGCATAAACTCATTGAAGAATTTGTTGTGGTTGCCTTGGTTTGTGCCTTGTTTTTATGGCACTTTCGCTCGGCTTTGGTGGCAATTGTCGCTCTACCCATTGGGATATTAGTCAGCTTTATCGTCATGTATTATCAAGGCGTGAATGCCAATATCATGTCACTGGGCGGCATTGCCATTGCCATTGGTGCGATGGTGGATGCAGCGATTGTGATGATTGAGAATGCGCATCGAAGACTTGAAGAATACCGCAACGAGCATTACAAGAACGGACATGACGAGTTAAATAACAGCCAGCGGATTAAAGTGATTATTGATGCCGCCAGTGAGGTTGGACCCGCACTGTTTTTCTCATTACTCATCATTACCTTATCTTTTATTCCTGTGTTCACTCTGGAAGCGCAAGAAGGAAAATTATTCGCGCCGCTCGCATTCACTAAAACTTACGCCATGGCAGCAGCAGCAGGACTTTCAGTCACATTGATACCGGTGTTGATGACCATATTCATTCGTGGACATATTCGACCTGAGCGTGATAATCCGCTCAATCGCTGGCTGATTGTCATCTATAAACCTTTATTAAGCAAAGTGTTGCATTATCCTAAAGTCACTTTGGGTGTCGCCTTAGTTCTGGTTTTAGTGACACTGTATCCATTAAGCAGGCTTGGTAGTGAATTCATGCCGCCGTTAGATGAAGGTGATTTACTTTATATGCCAACGGCATTGCCGGGATTGTCGATTTCTAAAGCCTCGGAAATTCTGCAATTGAGTGATCGCTTAATCAAAACCGTGCCTGAAGTAAAATCTGTATTTGGTAAAACAGGCCGAGCTGAAACAGCCACCGACCCCGCGCCGTTAGAGATGCTGGAAACCACCATTCAATTCAAGCCCAGAGCGGAATGGCGTGCAGGAATGACCCCAGAGAAATTAGTCAAGGAGCTGGATGCCAGGTTGAAAATACCCGGCATGGCCAACGTGTGGGTGCAGCCAATTCGCAATAGAATTGACATGCTATCTACTGGCATCAAAAGCCCTGTCGGCATCAAAATTGCCGGCGCTGATTTAGCCACACTTGAAAAATTGGGCGAAGAAGTTGAACGCATTATGAAGAAAGTGCCGGGCAGCAGTTCGGTAATTGCTGAACGCGTGACTGGCGGACGTTATATTGACATTAAGATTGATCGACTAAAAATCGCACGTTACGGCTTAAATATTGATGATGTACAATCCTTCATATCCGTAGCCATTGGTGGCGATAATGTCGGTGAAAAAATTGATGGTTTAGCGCGTTACCCAATCAATGTCAGATTTCCTAGGGAGTTGCGTGACTCTGTAGAAAAACTTAAAACGTTACCCATCGTTACGGAGCAAGGCGCTACAGTGTTATTGAGTGACGTAGCCGAAGTCAAAGTGACTGATGGCCCACCGATGATTAAAAGTGAAAATGCGCGCCCTAATGTCTGGGTATATGTTGATATTAATGATCGAGATTTAGGCAGTTTCGTAAAAGATGCAAAGGCCGCACTGGATAAAGAGCTACAGCTACCGGCAGGCTATTCACTGACTTGGTCTGGTCAGTTTGAGTATTTTGAGCGTGCCGCAAAACGTTTAAGTTATGTGGTGCCGATGACGCTGGGCATTATTTTTATCTTACTGTTTTTGGCCTTCAAGCGCATAGCACCTGCCATACTTATTCTTGGTAGCTTGCCATTTGCATTGGTGGGTGCAGTCTGGTTTCTATACTTTTTAGGCCATCATTTCTCGATTGCCAGTGGCGTCGGCATGATAGCGTTATCTGGTTTGGCAGCTGAGTTCGGTATCATCATGCTGGTCTACCTGGACGATGCAATTGAGCGTTATCGAGCCGCAGGTAAGCTTAATACCAAAGAAGATTGGTACGCCGCATTGATTGAAGGAGCTGTGTTGCGAGTAAGGCCAAAAGCCATGACTGTGGCCGTGATATTAGCTGGCTTAATCCCTATTTTAATCGGCACAGGCACAGGCTCTGAAGCCATGAGCCGCATAGCCGCACCAATGGTGGGTGGCATGTTAACTGCACCTTTGTTATCACTATTTGTGTTGCCAGCGGCTTATATGTTGCTTAGGAAAAAGTGATTGTTAACTTGATGTTATTTGTTAATGTTAACGTGATGGTTAAATCATGAAGAATAAAAAAGGCCACCGAAGTAGCCTTTTTTATATCTATTGACTAAGTCAATTGCAACTTAAGCCTCGCCAACCACTGTTACCGTAATGTCTACAACAACATCATGATGCAGTGCGACTGTGACTATATGCTCACCGATTGCTTTCAGTGGGCCGTTAGGTAAGCGAACGAGTGCTTTAGTGATTTCAAAGCCCTGTGCGACTAATGCATCAGCAATATCGCTGTTAGTTACTGAACCAAATAAACGACCATCAACACCCGCTTTTTGTGCAATCGTAATCGCAACAGCCGCTAATTTTTCAGCACGGGCTTGTGCCGCAGCTAAAATAACAGCTTGTTGTTTTTCTAATTCAACACGACGTGCAGCAATTTCAGCTTTGTTAGCTTCAGTGGCACGTTTTGCTTTGCCTTGTGGAATTAAAAAGTTACGACCGTAACCGTCTTTAACTTTAACGATGTCACCTAAACTACCTAGGTTGCCCACTTTTTCTAATAAAATAATTTGCATGGTAGCCTCCGATTATTGGTGTTTGTCTGTGTATGGAAGCAAAGCCAAGAAACGTGCAAGTTTAACTGCAGTTGTTAATTGACGTTGATAACGTGCTTTTGTGCCCGTCATACGTGCTGGGATAATTTTTGCATTTTCTGAAATAAAATCTTTCAGTAAGTCTACATCTTTGTAGTCTACTTGTTTGATGCCTTCTGCTGAAAAACGGCAGTAACGGCGGCGTTTGTACATTTCTCTTGCCATTTGAATACTCCTAAGCTTTTTAATTTAATATAAGCTAATCGCTTATATGTTCTATGTGGTTAATGTGCATTACCAATTGTGTGCTTTTAAGGCTGCGTCTGGCTAAAAAACCAGTTGCTATAATGTGTGAGCCTAACTTCAACTCCTTTAATGCTGGGATTCCTGAAATTTGGTCACCTAAAATAACTGCATTCACTTCACATTCCACCTTGCGCTTCATGCCTGCTTCAACTTGCTCGGAAACATGATGCAAAACAACACTTAACAACGGTATGCCTGCTGGTGTGTAACGAAGCGGTTCAATCTGCATAACCTCTGCCTGCAACACCAGTTTGTTCATTGGTTTACTTTACGCTGCTGCAACCTCGGTAGCTTCAGCCACAGGTGCAACTGCTGCTGGCGTAGTGGCTGCGTCTTTACCCAACACTGATCTGGATTTCTCTTCTTTCATCATTGGTGACGGTTCAGTTACTGCGGTTTTGGTAGACATCATTAGATGACGCAATACGGCATCGTTAAACTTAAAGCCATGCTCAAGTTCAGCCAACACTTCAAGGTTGCACTCAATGTTCATTAACACATAGTGTGCTTTGTGGATTTTTTGGATTGGGTATGCAAGTTGACGGCGACCCCAGTCTTCCAGGCGATGCACTGCACCGCCACTAGCTGTGATAAGCGTACGGTAACGCTCAATCATTGCTGGTACTTGTTCGCTTTGGTCCGGATGGACGATAAACACTAGTTCATAATGTCTCATTAGTACTCCTTTTGGGTTAAAGCCACCCGCAAAATATCCAATAAAAATTTATTGAATATCACTATACGACGTTGCAGTGTGGCAAGGTTAAATTTCGCTTGCTTGATAACATTACCAAGCAAGCGCGCGATTATAAATAAAAGTGCCGCTATAAGCAAGAAATATCAATTTAATCAAGTAATTCAGTCCAAGCCTTTTAATTTACGTCTTTTACTCTTTGGCAATTCAAACGTATGTTTAGAAAGCTCTATTTCACGCAAGAAACAACCCAAGCCGATAATCAGGCTTAACATTGCTAAAATAAACAGTGGTGAAACCAGCCATGAAGAATCCCAGCTAATCGCAGAACCTAAGAATAAAATGCCAATCACCAGGCCCACAAACAACAATGCCAAGGTGCATAAAGTAATGGCCCAGTGCACCCAAATGGCGCGGCATTGCAATAGATGCAATTCACGTAAGGCTTTAACATGGTTAGGGTTATCGACCTGGTTTTGCTGGGTTGGGCCGTACTTTTCATTTAATGCGCGGAATCGATCAACCACACGGCTCAAACGACCCGTGAGCACGGCTAAAACTGCACCGATACCCGTTAATAAAAACACCGGCGCCACGGCTAACTGAATAACATGTGACGCCGTTGTAACGCTTTCTATCGCATTTTGCATTTGTTATCCCTACAATGTATTAAAACTAACTGTCCGTGAAAGGCACGAAAAATATGAAATTAAACCGCATTATTCAGGTTAGATAAAATCCGGTTGTTCTGCCCCAAAAAACTTCACCCGGAGCTTTTTAAGCTGGTCTCTATAATCTGCGGCTTTTTCAAACTCCAGATTTTTTGCGCTGTCATGCATGGCCTTTTCTAACCGTTTCATTTCTTTGGCGATTTGTTTTTCGCTCAACGATTCATAATTGGCTTGTTCCTGCAGCACTTTACGTTCGCGTAGCGCTTCATCTTTATCGTACACTCCATCAATAATATCTTTAATGCGCTTGTTAATACCTTTTGGCACAATGCCGTTGGCGGCGTTAAAAGCAAGCTGTACGGCTCGCCTGCGTTCGGTTTCGTCCATCGCTGCCTTCATGCTGCGGGTGATTTTATTTGCGTAAAAAATCACCTTGCCGTTCAGGTTGCGTGCAGCGCGACCTGATGTTTGAATTAAGCTGCGTTCTGAGCGCAAAAAACCTTCTTTATCTGCATCTAACACGGCAACCAATGAGACCTCCGGAATATCCAAGCCTTCGCGTAGCAGATTGATGCCAACCAGCACATCAAACTCGCCCAAACGCAAGTCGCGGATAATTTCCACGCGCTCAACCGTATCAATATCGCTATGCAAATAACGCACTTTTACGCCATGCTCACTTAAATAATCGGTTAAATCTTCAGACATACGCTTGGTCAGTGTGGTGACTAACACTCTTTCACCTACGGCCACGCGTAATTTAATTTCTCCCAATAAGTCATCCACTTGTGTATCGGCAGGTTTTACCATGATTTCAGGATCGACCAATCCGGTTGGGCGGGCAATCATCTCCACTACTTGCTGTTGATGATTCGCTTCATATTCTGAAGGCGTGGCGGAAACAAATACGCATTGCCGCATAATATGCTCAAACTCTTCAAACTTGAGCGGGCGATTATCCAGCGCTGAAGGCAAGCGCCAACCGTAATCCACCAGATTCTCTTTACGCGAACGGTCACCTTTATACATCGCGCCGACTTGCGGCACGGTCACATGGCTTTCATCAATAATCATCAGTGCGTTATCCGGCAAGTAATCAATCAGCGTGGGCGGCGGATCTCCTGGGTTGCGGCCGGACAAATGCCGTGAGTAATTTTCAATGCCTTTGCAAAAACCAATTTCATTAAGCATTTCGAGGTCAAAACGGGTGCGTTGCTCTATACGCGCGGCTTCTACCAACTTGCCCGTTTTAATATAAAAATCCACACGATCTTTTAGTTCGTGTTTGATTTTCTCCATGGCGCGAATGGTAGTTTCGCGCGGTGTTACATAATGACTGGATGGATACACGGTGTAACGTGGGATTTTATTGAATATCTGCCCGGTAAGCGGATCAAACAGCGTGATACTTTCAATTTCATCGTCAAACAAAGAGATACGTACCGCTGTCTCGTTATTTTCTGCGGGAAACACGTCAATCACATCACCACGTACTCTAAACGTACCACGTGAAAAATCGAATTCGTTGCGGTCATATTGCATGCCAACCAGGCGCGCTATCATGTCCCGCTGTGCAATTTTTTCACCCATCTTCACATGTAACACCATACCGTGATAATCCACAGGATCACCAATACCGTAAATCGCCGAAACGGTCGCCACGATAATGCTATCCTCACGTTCTAGCAACGCTTTTGTGGCCGAGAGCCGCATCTGCTCTATGTGTTCGTTGATGCTGGAATCTTTTTCAATGAACAAATCACGTGAAGGCACGTAAGCTTCAGGCTGATAGTAATCATAGTAGGAAACAAAGTATTCAACAGAATTATTGGGGAAAAATTCACGAAACTCACTGTATAACTGGGCAGCCAGCGTTTTGTTAGGCGCCATCACAATCGCTGGCCGGCCTGTACGGGCAATCACATTAGCCATTGTGTAAGTCTTGCCAGAGCCCGTCACACCCAGCAATGTTTGAAACTTCAAGCCATCATTAACGCCCTGCGTCAATTTGTCGATGGCTTGCGGTTGGTCTCCCGCTGGCTCAAATGGCTGGTGTAGCTGATATTTACTATTGGGGAAAGTGACTAACACGCTAGTTCGATTCAAATAGATGACTTTTCATTTTAACAGGCTTCATATCCTTGATGCTTCATAAATTGTGTTGCAGGAAATCCTCGTGTTAATTACAGCATTCAAGAAAAGACCAACTATTGCATTCAGGCCATAATCATGACGCTGAATTATGCGAAAAGTAACACTCGCAGCAGAACCTAAAAACACTTTTTTTAATTGAATTTAACATACCTTCCATAGCGCTGCCCTGAGAGGATTATAAATAAAAGCTCACAGGGCAGTGTTTTTCTCTCGAGGATTTTACAAGTAGCTTATTGTCAAACGGATGACTTCTGGAAGCGCAATCATTTCTGTAAGTTCGTAACAAAACATTATGCAGCGAAATCAATCTAAAACCAAAAAATTCATCATTAAATACCAGACAAAACTAATCGGCTTAATTACAGATATATTGACTGAACTACAGCTAATTTACTTAACTACAGATATATTGACCAAAGTACTGCTTAAGGATTATTTTGTTTAGCGTCATTTTAGCGAAACAATCGCCTCAATTTCCACCAGCACATCTCGCGGCAATTTGGCTACTTGTACCGTGGAACGCGCTGGAGTGTGGCTGCCAAACGCTTCTGCATAAATGTTGTTCATGGCGACAAAATCATCCAGATTTTTCAAAAATACCGTAGTTTTGACAACTTTATTCAAGCTCGCACCAGCCGCTTCAATCACGGCTTTAAGGTTTGCCATCACTTGTGTGGTTTGCACGGTTATATCGCCGTCATTCAATGTGCCGTCCGCCCGTAGCGGAATTTGGCCTGATGTGAAAAGTAAATCACCAACCAGCATGGCTTGTGAATAAGGACCAATAGCAGCCGGGGCATTGGGGGTTTGGATGACTTTCATACATTTACCTTTTTTATTTAATTGTTAAAAATTGCTACGGCAGTAGACATTTATGTATCTGAATAGCGGAATTGTACCCGTTTAACATTACAAAACAATTCATAGGCTATCGTGCCTGCGGCGGTGGCAACGTCATTGGCAGGGACTTGGTCACCCCATAGTTCTACGATACTTCCTATTTTCGGGCTGGCCATTTTAGCTTGCGTAATGTCGGTTAAATCAACAAATAACATATCCATTGAAACACGGCCTATCAACTGAGTTCTTTTGCCATCGACCGCCGCAGGAGTGCCGTTGCCGGCGCTTCTGGGATAGCCATCTGCATAACCGCAAGCAACTACGCCAACCACGCTGTCGCGCTGGGCGGTAAATAGGCTGCCATAACCTATAGATTCACCCTTTTTAATATTACGGATTGAGATGATTTGAGAGGTAAGCTGCATCACGGGGCGCAAGTTAATGTCGGACGATCTTAATGGATTAGCACCATAGAGCATAATGCCAGGGCGTGACCAATCAGCCTTGGTTTGTGGCCAGCCAAGAATGGCGGCCGAGTTAGCCAGGCTATATTCTGTATGGTTAGTATCAGTCACTCCCCCGCTATGTTCTATGCCAGTGATAGCTTGCTGAAAAACTGCAATTTGCTGCAAGGTATGCGCTGAACTTAAATTATCCGCATTGGCAAAATGCGACATCAAAACTATTTTCTCTACATTCGCATGCCCGCTAAGCTGCATGAATGCTTGCGCATATTCTGCAGGTGATAAACCCACGCGATGCATGCCGCTATCTAATTTCAACCACACCTGCAAAGGCTTGACGAGTTTAGCTGCAAGTAAGATTTCCACTTGCCATATTGCATGCACCACAATCCATAAGTCATTCACGACAATATCCGGTAATTCTACGGCCTCAAAAAATCCCTCTAACAATAAGATTGAATTTTTAATTCCCGCTTGCCGCAGTTGTAAAGCTTCTTCTAAACATGCCACGGCAAAGCCATCAGCATCGTTGCTGACGGCTTGCGCGCATTGCACTGCACCGTGACCATAAGCATTTGCTTTAATCACAGCCAAGGCCCTGCCGCCATGCGTTTGCCTGGCAAGCTGATAATTATGTCTAAACGCATCTAGACGAATGTGAGCAACGGCAGGACGAGACATGTGTATTATGCTTTTAAAGGGGCGTGCTGAGTATTGGTGGGTTTTACAACGCCTTTATTATAACGAGCTAGCGCTAAATCGTCACTTTGAATTGCAGGTTTGTGATTTGCCACCAAGTCAGCCAGTACTTTTCCTGAGCCGCACGCCATCGTCCAGCCCAGTGTTCCATGGCCCGTATTGAGCCAACAATTATCATGCTCCGGTCTGGCAGATGCGCGGCCGATAATCGGCGTGCCGTCTGGCGTCATCGGCCGTAAGCCAGCCCATAACTTGGCATTGGGAATATCGCCAGCATTGGGAAATAAATCATTGGTAATCATTTCTAAAGTGGCACGGCGACGCGGGTTTAGGCGTAAATCAAAGCCTGCCAACTCTGCCATGCCGCCTACCCTAATGCGGTTATCAAAACGCGTAATGGCCACTTTGTAAGTTTCATCCATCACGGTAGAAACTGGTGAAGCTTCACTATTGACTACTGGTACAGTGAGTGAATAGCCTTTTACGGGATACACCGGAATATTCAAATTTAATCCCTGCATGAGTTGACGCGTATAACTGCCAAGCGCCACCACGTACTGGTCAGCATGCAATAATTCTTGGCCTGTTTCGGAGGAAATTTCTACACCGCTGAGTTTGCCATTGATGTTTTGCAGACGTTCAACGCTTACATTCTGGCGGAATTTTACACCTAATTTTTGTGCTTCTTCGGCCAGCCGCACTGTGAATAATTGGCAATCGCCTGTTTCATCATGTGGCAAGCGCAAGCCGCCCATGAGTTTCTGTTTTACTAATCCTAAAGCAGGTTCTACACGCGCACAACCATTGCGGTCTAATAACTCAAATGGCACACCAATCCGACTCAACACGGCCATATCTTTTTGTGCAGCATCTAACTGCTTTTGGGTACGAAATATTTGCAAAGTGCCTTGCGTACGGCCTTCATATTGAACGTCGATGCTGGCCTTCAGCTCATCCAGGCAATCGCGACTATATTCTGCCAGTCGCACCATGCGTTCTTTATTGATGCCATAACTTATTGCATTGCAGTTTTGCAATAACTTCAATGCCCATTGTAGCTGCCACAGCGACCCATCCGGCTTCATGGCAAACGGGGCGTGGCGCTGAAACAACCATTTGACCGCCTTAGCCGGTACGCCCGGTGCTGCCCACGGCGCAGAATAGCCAGGTGATATCTGCCCCGCATTAGCAAAGCTGGTCTCCATGCCAACGCCAGGCTGACGATCTATCACTGTAACCTCAAAGCCTTTTTGCGCCAGATAATAAGCACTTGTTACGCCAATTACGCCAGACCCTAATATAAGCACTTTCATGGTCGCCTCAACAATCCGCTCATCAATGATGATATGCGTAGTTTATTGCTAATTTATCAATATAATTAGCTAAATTTATATATTTTATAAGGTAAAAAATCTTATTTATTTATATTTAAATATATAATTTACTAAATTTTAACTACATAATAGTTTTTATTGCCATTAAGGAGTAATTTATGCGAATTCGTACCCATGCAGTGCGCGAACTTGATCGTATTGACCACAAAATTTTAGCCGTGTTACAAGAAAATGCGCGCATCCCGGTTACTGAGCTGGCAGAACGCGTCGGCCTATCTGTTACACCGTGTGGCGAGCGGGTGAAAAATTTGGAAAAAGAAGGTGTGATTCTAGGTTATCACGCCCGGTTAGACCCACACGCACTGGGATTGAAATTGTTAGTATTTGTGGAGCTTAAGCTTTCCACTAAATCTGGTGCTATTTTCAGCAAGTTTAAGCAAGAAATTCTTAAATTGCCAAGCGTACTTGAATGCCATCTAGTTTCAGGAGATTTTGATTATCTAGTCAAAGCGCGCATCACGCAAATGACAGATTACCGCACACTATTGGGCGATATTTTACTTTCTCTGCCTGGCGCTCAGGAATCACGTAGCTATATTGTGATGGAAGAAGTAAAGGAAGGTTTTGCGTTGCCGCTAAATGAAGCAAAGGAATGAAATAATAATTGCATCCTGTAGCATGGCTATCATCATGCACGAACCTGTGCTGATAATGGTTTAATTAGCACAGAGCGATTCATGCTGACAATCAACGAGAATACTGTTGTTGGTGTCACGCCGTTCGGCACAATCGGGTACCTGCTCGTGACTACAAAAATTGAATGAGTAAGAACTACTGAACAAGAACTACAGAAGTAGAAAAGCCGCACAACCGATTAGGTTGTGCGGCTCTCTGGACTTACGTTGGCGGA
Organism: Betaproteobacteria bacterium HGW-Betaproteobacteria-20; assembly: GCA_002842195.1. Classification (GTDB taxonomy): domain Bacteria; phylum Pseudomonadota; class Gammaproteobacteria; order Burkholderiales; family Methylophilaceae; genus Methylotenera. The sequence continues at coordinate 12,203 of PHCL01000002.1, forward strand.
GCGGACGGGACTCGAACCCGCGACCCCCTGCGTGACAGGCAGGTATTCTAACCAACTGAACTACCACTCCGTAAAACTTACGAATTTCAATATTTTATAAAATCCGTATAAACTTTGCATTCTAAATTTTCAACAAAATAAAAGAGTGCTTAAACTACCAGCACTCTCAAATTTTACAATTAGGAACGACTTAGTTGTCTTGCCTTGTCACTATTTTGCTGGTTATTTGGTGGGTGCTAACGGGGTCGAACCGCTGACATTCGCCTTGTAAGGGCGACGCTCTACCAACTGAGCTAAGCACCCTGCTTAACCAACAAAAACGCTAGTTTACAGCATCTTTAAGTGATTTACCAGCCCTAAATTTAGGAGAATTTGCTGCTTTAATGCTAATTGTTTCACCAGTACGTGGATTGCGACCGTTACGGGCCTCACGCTTACCAACATAGAACGTACCAAAGCCAATCAATGTTACTAAATCGCCTTTTTTCATCGCTGCTGTAATTGAAGCAGTTGTTGCATCTAAAGCACGACCTGCGGCGGCTTTTGAAATGCCAGCTGCATCTGCAATGTTGTCAATCAGTTCTGATTTATTCACGAGTAATCCCCTCTTAAGGTTAAATTAAATAAAGACTAGGTTATATACTAAAAAAACTTAGGTTATATATTTGGGTAATCACTACCCGTACAGCTTTATATCAAGCCTACAAAGGCTGTGTCAAGCATTTGTAGGAAAGAATTCGTACTTATTTTTTTAATGCTTAGTTGCATCAGTAGTGGAATTTGCATTTTCTACTGTTTTATCAGTAGCTTGTACTTCTTTTTCAATATTTTCATTAGTTTCATGAGTTTCTGACAAAGGCACAGGTTGTGAGGCCAGTGCTAACGCCAAAACTTCGTCAATCCATTGCACCGGGTGAATATCCAGATAGTTTTTAATGTTTTCCGGAATGTCGGCCAAGTCTTTAACATTCTGATGCGGGATTAAAACGGTCTTAATACCACCTCGATGTGCTGCCAATAACTTTTCTTTCAGGCCGCCAATTGGCAACACCTCTCCCCGCAAGGTAATCTCACCTGTCATTGCCACGTCTGCGCGTACCGGAATGCCCGTTAGAATCGAAACCAATGCAGTGGTGATAGCAATACCTGCACTTGGACCATCTTTAGGCGTAGCGCCTTCTGGAAAGTGAATGTGGATATCATTCTTTTCATAAAAGTCATCCGGAATACCAAGACGTTTGGCACGACTACGTACAACACTCATGGCGGCTTGCGTTGACTCCTTCATTACTTCGCCTAATTTGCCTGTAGTAGTGGTTTTACCCTTGCCAGGTAGCAATACTGCCTCAATCGTCAGCAATTCACCGCCAACTGATGTCCAGGCTAATCCCGTCACTTGTCCAACCTGATTGTCTTTTGCAGCTACACCGTAATCGTAGCGCTGAACGCCCAGGTATTTATCTAATATTTTTGGCGTAATGCTAATTTTTTTAGGTGCTTTAGTGCCCTCTTTCGCTTTGGTCGTCAATAATTCTTTGACGACTTTTCGGCAAACCTTAGACACTTCCTGCTCGAGTTTACGCACGCCAGCCTCACGTGTGTAATAGCGAACAATATCACGTACAGATGCTTCAGAAACATTGACTTCGTGCTCATTTAAACCGTGTAATTTCAACTGCTTAGGTAGTAAATAACGCATGGCAATATTCACTTTTTCGTCTTCGGTATAGCCTGAAAGATGAATAATTTCCATACGATCCAGCAACGCTGCTGGGATGTTCATTGAGTTGGCCGTCGCAACAAACATGACATCGGACAAGTCATACTCAACTTCCACATAATGATCGGCGAATGTATGATTTTGTTCAGGATCCAGCACTTCCAAGAGTGCTGAAGATGGATCGCCACGCATATCCTGACCCATTTTATCGACTTCATCGAGTAAAAATAGAGGGTTTTTCACGCCCACCTTGCTCATGCTTTGCAAAATTTTACCTGGCATTGAACCTATGTAAGTACGCCTGTGACCACGAATTTCTGACTCATCACGTACGCCGCCAAGCGCCATACGCACAAATTTACGGTTCACGGCCTTGGCAATACTTTCGCCTAGCGACGTTTTGCCAACGCCAGGTGGCCCGACCAAGCACAAAATAGGTGCTTTAATTTTATCCACGCGCTGTTGCACCGCTAAATATTCAACAATGCGTTCCTTTACTTTCTCAAGACCGTAGTGATCATCATCCAGAATCTTTTCTGCCAACAATAAATCTTTACTGATTTTGGTTTTTTTCTTCCAGGGCAGGTTGATAAGAATGTCGATATAATTGCGCACCACAGAAGCCTCTGCTGACATGGGTGACATCAGTTTTAACTTTTTCAGCTCGCTCGACACTTTGGCGAGCGCGTCTTTAGGCATACGCGCTGCATCGATACGCTTTTCCAGCTCTTCCATTTCCGAGTTTTCATCTTGCTCACCCAGCTCTTTTTGAATCGCTTTTACTTGTTCATTTAAATAATACTCGCGCTGCGTTTTTTCCATTTGGCGTTTTACGCGGCCTCGAATGCGCTTTTCGACTTGCAGAATGTCAATTTCACCTTCCATCAAGCGCAGTAAATGCTCCAAACGTTCAGATACGCTGAACATCTCCAATACCTTTTGCTTCTCGTCTAACTTTAGCGTTAAATGCGCGGCAATGGTATCAGCTAAACGACCTGCTTCATCAATGCTGGCAAGTGAAGTCAGTATTTCAGGTGGAATTTTCTTGTTAAGTTTTACGTATTGATCGAACTGCGCAAACACTGTACGCATTAAGGCTTGAATTTCAATATCATTAACAGACTCGGCAATCAACTCAGCATGCGCAGCAAAGCACTCTTCGGTTTCAATAAAACCGGTAACCTTAGCTCGCTGAACGCCTTCAACCAGCACCTTGACGGTACCGTCAGGCAATTTCAGCATTTGCAGCACGGTCGCGATGGTGCCTACTTCATATAGGTCATCAGCATCTGGCTCGTCTTTATTGGCTGATTTTTGCGCCACCAATAAAATCTGCTTATTGCCTTCTGAAGCTATTTCAAGCGCTTTTACAGACTTAGCACGTCCAACAAACAAAGGAATAACCAAGTGAGGATAGACAACAACGTCACGCAAAGGCAACACCGGCAACATGCCGCCATCTGGTGTAAATAAGGGAAGTGATTTCGTCATAGAGACCTTTAAATTAAACTAAAAACGCCTACACAACTAATGATGGGGTTAATACTCTGCAGTTCAAGTAGCGTATGAGAAGATACTCAAACCGCAAAGCTGGTTGCAACTAGCCAACCGCTTCTTCAACTGGCTTATCTGCGTAAATTAAAATAGCCGGCGTGTCACCACGAACAACACTTTCATCTATCACTACTTTGCTTAAATTTTCCAATGAAGGCAATTCATACATAATATCGAGTAATGAATGCTCTAAGATTGAGCGCAAGCCACGCGCACCTGTTTTACGTTCAAGTGCTTTTTTCGCAATTAGCAACAAGGCAGATTCTCTGAACTGCGGGATAAACGCCTCATCCAAAGAGTATTTTGTGGGGATAGATTCAGATTCCCTCCTTGAAAGGGACGCAATTCTCAGAATTACCGGAAGCTTTCTTGATGATG
>PHCL01000343.1 GCA_002842195.1 Betaproteobacteria bacterium HGW-Betaproteobacteria-20
AGGCACATGTGCGCAGACAGTACGAGTAGTACGGCAAGCCCAATCATTAAAGTCAAGGCGTAACGACGTTATCGGTTGATTTGCAAAGTTTATAACCAAGTGATAGCACCTTCTTCGGCGGACAATACATTCTTCCTCATGCCACCAAATAATTCACGCCCAAAACCGTGCGCATTGCTGTGACGTTTGGCGTCTGAAAGCTCGGCCACTTCACGTTCAGCCCATTCGTCTTCATCAACCAATACGTTCACCATACCAACCGTCGCATTCAGACGAATAATATCGCCATCACGCACTTTGGCTAAAGGGCCCCCGGCAGAAGCTTCTGGCGTCAGGTGAATTGCAGCAGGTATCTTGCCTGAAGCCCCACTCATACGGCCATCCGTTACAATGGCCACTCTGAAGCCTTTGTTTTGCAACACGGACATTGGTGGGGTAAGCTTGTGCAACTCAGGCATACCATTGGCTTTAGGACCCTGAAAACGCACTACAGCAATAAAGTCTTTTTCCAGTTCACCGCGATCAAATGCTGCCAGCAATTCTTCCTGTGCATCAAACACAATAGCAGGCGCTTCAATGATATGACGGTCCTCTGGCACAGCAGAGATTTTAATCACACTACGACCCAGGTTACCCTTAAGCAAACGCAAGCCGCCTGACTCATTGAATGGAAACTCGGCTGTACGCACGATGGTTTCATCGCTACTTTCTTTCGGCAGGTCTTTCCAAACCAGTTTGTTATCTTCTTTGACTGGTAATTTTCCATAATCACGCAAACCGCCATAAGCGACAGTGAATACGTCCGGGAACATATAACCGGCATCAATCAACTCACGAATCACGAATGCAGGCCCACCCGCAGATTGGAACTCGTTCACATCAGCTTTACCATTTGGATACACACTCGCCAATAGCGGTGTGGTTTTTGCAAGATGATAGAAGTCAGTCCAATCTATCATAATACCTGCAGCACGTGCCACGGCCACCCAATGAATCAGATGATTGGTAGAGCCACCAGTGGCTAACAAAGCCACCATTGCATTCACAATCACATACTCATCAACCAATCGACCAATCGGTGTAAATTGTTTTTTCTTGGTATTTTCCAGCACCATTTTTACCGCTTCACGTGTGAGTAATTCACGCAACCCATCGTTAGGATGCACAAATGCAGCGCCTGGTACATGTAGGCCCATTGCTTCCATTAACATTTGGTTGCTGTTGGCTGTACCATAGAACGTACAGGTGCCAGCACTATGATAAGCGGCTGATTCTGACGCCAGCAATTCTGGACGCCCGATTTTACCTTGCGCGTATTGCTCCCGTACTTTTGATTTAGTGGTGTTATCTATCCCGGTGCCCATAGGGCCTGCCGGTACAAACACACACGGTAGATGACCAAACTGCAATGCACCAATCAGCAGACCGGGAACGATTTTATCGCAGATGCCAAGTAGTAATGCTGCATCAAAAACATCATGTGAAAGCGCAATGGCCGTACCCATGGCGATGGTGTCGCGGCTAAATAGCGAAAGCTCCATACCAGGCTCACCTTGGGTAATGCCATCACACATGGCTGGCACACCGCCTGCAACTTGTACTGTTGCTCCGTACTTATGCGCTTCATCTCGGATAATATCCGGGTAATTAACGTATGGCTGGTGCGCTGACAGCATTTCATTGTAGGCCGTAACAATACCGATGTTAGGTGCTTTTTCCACCACCACACGCAACTTATCGTTAGCTGGCATAGCAGCAAACGCGTGAGCAACGTTGGCACATCCCAGACGATCCGCACCGCGCGGTCGATTCACAATTTCATCTAAACGGTGCAAATAAGCTGTACGGGTTGGGCGGCTTTTCTCTATGATGCGTTCAGTAACTTCTAAATGGGACTGTTTCATAATTAATACTCTACTCAGATAACTGACTTAACTTGCG
>PHCL01000344.1 GCA_002842195.1 Betaproteobacteria bacterium HGW-Betaproteobacteria-20
CTTTGATCTGGATATGATTCGTAAAAATCACCGATTTGGTTGGCCATTGAAATCAAGCGTTGAATATCCATATTTTTAATTTCTCTTTAGTTTTTATCTAATCTGTTTAATTCAAAATTCTGTCGCCATGGCTATATATCACATGGCGATTTTCTCGTGTAAAACCTACTAAAGTCAAGCCGCATTGCATGGCCACACGTACCGCTAAACCAGTAGGTGCAGAAACCGCAACTAACATGCTCACGCCCGCGCTGGCAGTTTTTTGTACCATTTCAAAACTGGCACGGCTGGTGGTAATAATGAACCCCGCCTTATCACTGTTTTGCTTTGCCAACGCCCCAATCAGTTTATCCAGCGCATTGTGCCGGCCCACATCTTCACGCACCAGGTTCACCGTACCATCTGCCTGCACATAAGCACTGGCGTGGGTTGCACCGGTTTTTTGCTGCAATTTCTGTTGCAATTGTATGGCTTGTAAACCGCGGATAATGCTTGCTGCCTCAAATGTGTGTTGCGCTTTTAGTGGTGCTGGATAACGCATGGCTTGTGCCAGATTTTCCGCGCCACATAAACCGCAGCCTGTTTTACCGGCCAATGTTCGACGGCGTTCTTTTAACTGTGAAAAGCGCTCGCTGGCGATTTCGCAATGCAATTCTATGCCGTTGCTTTGCACCTGCACTTCAATACCGTATAACTCACCAGCACTCTGTAAAATGCCTTCGCTTAATGAAAAGCCGAGTGCAAAATCTTCTAAATCCTGGGCGGTGGCAAGCATCACGGCGTGTGAAATACCGTTGTATATCAATGCGACTGGCGTTTCTTCAGCTAAACAATCTTGCGTAATGCGCAAATTCCCATCGCGCCACTCAGTTACTTCAAACGCACCTGAAGGCGTATTTTTTACTTCAACCTGGCCTGACATATTATTTATTCCAAGTTGCGCTCAAAGCAAAATCACGCACACCTGTAAAGACGGTGTAATTAGCGCGCCAAAGCGGCACAATTATATATCTGCGGTTTGCATGCAGCCCGAGATTAGTCAATTTTTGCGGCTTCTAAATCCCTGCCCGCGAAAGCCAGTTGTGCTTCGCTAAAAGTTTTATAGTGAAGTTGCCAGTCAGAAAGCTGGTTCACTCGTGTCACCTGTACTGCGGTGACTTTAAACTCAGGACAGTTGGTTGCCCAATCTGAGTTCTCCGTGGTAATCACATTGGCGCCAGATTCAGGATGATGGAACGTAGTGTAAATCACGCCCGGCTGTACACGCTCAGTAATTTTTACACGTAAAACTGTTTCTCCGGCGCGACTGGCAACCCCTACCCAATCACCCTCTTTAATGCCACGGTCTTCTGCATCATGCGGATGAATTTCCACCACATCTTCATGATGCCAAGCCATATTTTTGGTACGGCGCGTTTGTGCGCCTACGTTGTATTGCGACAAAATACGGCCTGTAGTCAATATCAGCGGATATTTAGCAGTCACTTTTTCTGTGGTCGGCACATATTGCGTAATAAAGAATTTTCCTTTGCCGCGCACAAATTCGTCTATGTGCATGGTCGGTGTGCCAAGTGGCGCTACATCATCACACGGCCATTGTATGCTGCCTAACTCATCTAGTTTTTTGAAACTTACCCCTTTAAAAGTGGGTGTTAAGGCGGCAATTTCATCCATAATTTCACTGGCATGGTTGTAATGCATGTCGTAACCAAGCGCTTTTGAAAGTTTTGCCGTGATTTCCCAGTCTTCATAGCCAGCTTCTTGTTTACCATTTTCTGTACGGCCATTTTTCGGGTTCATCACACGGCGTACTGGTGAAATTCTTCTCTCTGCATTAGTAAACGTGCCGCTTTTCTCCAAGAAAGACGCCCCCGGGAAGAACACATGTGCATACATGGCGGTTTCATTCAGAAATAAATCCTGCACAATCAC
>PHCL01000345.1 GCA_002842195.1 Betaproteobacteria bacterium HGW-Betaproteobacteria-20
TTTCGTCCACTTTTTTAACAATGACCGCACAGTAAAGGCTGTAACTACCATCTTTTGAAGGCAAGTTGCCAGAAACCACTACAGAGCCTGATGGAATGCGACCGTAAGTTACACTGCCGGTTTCACGGTCGTAAATTTTGGTGGATTGACCAATGTAAACGCCCATTGAAATCACGCAATTATCTTCTACAACCACACCTTCAACTACTTCAGAACGCGCACCGATAAAGCAGTTATCGCCGATAATGGTTGGGCCGGCCTGCACCGGTTCTAATACACCGCCAATCCCTACGCCACCGCTTAAATGTACGTTTTTGCCGATTTGTGCGCATGAACCTACCGTTGCCCAGGTATCGACCATTGTACCTTCGCCCACGTAAGCGCCAATATTGACGTATGAAGGTAACAGCACCGCATTTTTACCGATGAATGAACCACGGCGCACCATTGCGTTCGGCACTACGCGAAAGCCGCCAGCTTTGAAGTCTTCTTCAGTATAGTTGGCAAATTTTGGCGGCACTTTATCAAAATACTTGGTACAGCCGCCGTCAAGCAACACGTTATCATCTAAACGGAATGAAAGCAGAACGGCTTTTTTAAGCCACTGATGTGTTTCCCAGTTTTGCGTGTTAGCAATGCGTGAAGCAACGCGTAATGTGCCTGCGTCAAGCTCCGCGATGATGCTGGCAACCGCGTCTTTTAATTCAGGGCTGGCATTGGCTGGGTTGATGTTGGCGCGGTCTTCAAATGCGGCTTCAATGATATTTTGTAGTTGACTCATAATGATGTAAATTTTAATCCAAATAAATAAAGGCAAAAAATCGAAAACGCTATTTTACCCTAAACTGTCGTTTTTTTAGCGTACATGATGAGTGGTATTTTTGTCGGTATTATGCTGTGAATTACCGTATTTAAAAGCATGTTTTTAGTTTGAATTGCACATGCCTTCATGTTCGATGCCCTGTGAGCCGCTCTGGTAAAGGCTCGCAGGGCAGTGATTTTCTCTCGTAGATTATTTTAATAAGCTGCGTATAAAAAATTGACTAAAAACAATACCGTAAATCCGACAAATAATTACTTGGCGTTTTTAGCTTTGGCCGCCTCATATAGCGGGCGTACTTTTGGTGTTAAAGCCCGTAACTCGGCAATACGATTTTCATTTGAAGGATGCGTGCTGAAGAATTCAGCAGGTTTATCCCCACTTAATTTACTCATTTTTTGCCATAGCGTTATCGCAGCGTCGGGGTTGAAACCAGCGCGTGCGGCAAGTTCCAGGCCTATTTTGTCGGCTTCACTTTCTTGCAAGCGGCTGTTAGGTAAAGCAAAAAATAGCTGTGAACCCAGATTGGCGGCTTGCATGGAAGCATCTCCTAAACCGGCATTTGTTCCATTGGTGACTAACGCCGCTAAGGCCTGCAGGCCAAATTGCTGCACATAGGCTTGCGACATACGTTCGCGACCGTGTTCACGCAGGGCATGTGCAATCTCATGGCCGATAACCGCACCCAGTTCGTCATCGGTGGCTTTTAACTGGTCAATCAAGCCTGTCAGCACCATAATTTTTCCGCCCGGCATGGCATAGGCGTTTACCTGGTCGCTTGTCTCTACGTTGACTTCCCATTGCCATTGCACGGCATCCGGTCTAAATACGCCGACTTGAGCAATCAGTCTGTTGGAAATGGCGCGCACCCGTTCCAGCTGCACTTTGTTCGTATTCAGGGTGTTTTTCTTGGCTGATTCCTGCAGTGTTTGAGCGTACGCCTGGTTGGATAAACTGACCACTTGCGAGGCTGGCATTAACATAAACTGCGAGCGACTGACACCAGATACGCTGTCTTTGGTGGTGGTAGCGCAAGCGCTTATTTGTAAAGCCAAGGCAGTCAGTAGAATAATATAAAGTTTTTGCATTTGCGACTCCTTAA
>PHCL01000346.1 GCA_002842195.1 Betaproteobacteria bacterium HGW-Betaproteobacteria-20
CACGTGCATAAAACGGTTTTCAAATATAGTTTCTGTGACCTTTGAAACGCCTGTTGCCACAGCATTAAGTGCCATAAACTGTGCCTGCATATCAGTAGGAAACGCTGGGTGCGGCGCGGTACGAATGTTTACCGACTTTAATTTTCCGTCGCTTTTCACGGTAATCGTGTCAGCTTCACTGGTTACCGTAGCCCCTGCATCACGTAGTTTTTCTATCACTGCATCTAGCAAATTGGCGCGCGCATTAAGCAACTTTACTTCGCCGCCCGTCATGGCCACGGCCACCATGTAGGTGCCAGCCTCTATACGGTCACCTACTATGTTATGGCTAGTGCCTTGCAATTTACTTACGCCTTCGATAGTAATTAAATCCGTGCCGGCACCTGAGATTTTTGCCCCCATTTTAATAAGCATCTCGGCTAAATCAACCACTTCAGGCTCTTTAGCCGCATTTTCTAATACGGTTGTTCCTTGCGCAAGCGCGGCGGCCATCATTAAGTTTTCGGTGCCTGTAACGGTAACCACATCCATATAGTAACGCACACCTTGCAAGCGTTGATTTGGCAGGTGCTTGGTCGTCGCCTCAATATAACCGTGCTCGATATGAATTTCGGCACCCATCGCCTGCAAGCCTTTAATGTGCAAATCCACCGGGCGTGAGCCTATGGCACAACCACCAGGCAATGAAACTCGCGCATGGCCGAAGCGTGCCAACAATGGACCCAGCACCAAAATGGAGGCGCGCATGGTCTTCACCATTTCGTAAGGTGCTTCCTTTGTGTGGATGTCGGTTGCATCTAAAGTAATTTTATCTTGCCTTGCTTTATCTGCATTAACCGCGACTTTAACACCCATTTGCTCTAGCAGTTTAATAGTTGAACTTACGTCTTTAAGTGCAGGGACGCTAGATAAATTAAGCGGCGTTTCTGCAAGCAAACATGCACATAAAATGGGTAAAGCTGCATTTTTTGCGCCAGAAATAGTGACTTCACCATTGAGGCGACCGCCGCCCTGTATGATTAACTTGTCCAATTATCTAACCGTATCTAGCAAAGTCTGGAGTTCGCCACTTTCATACATGGCACGCATAATATCTGAGCCTCCAACAAATTCACCGTTGACATATAACTGCGGAATTGTTGGCCAGTTAGCATAAACTTTAATCCCCTCACGTACAGCCTGATCTGCCAGCACATCCACTGCTACATATTTGGCATGACACGCATCTAAAATCTGTGTTGCCATGTTTGAGAAACCACATTGTGGAAACTTGGGACTACCTTTCATGTAAAGCACCACAGGATTGCTGGTGACTGTTTCTTTGATTGTTGCTTGTGCGTCCATCTTAATCTCCATTACGCTAGTAATTACTTGAATTTAATTTGATTTTTGCCATTGTGCTGGCGTTAAAGTTTTCATAGAAAGCGCATGAATCTCGGCGCGCATTCTATCACCTAACGCGGCGTATACCAGCTGGTGTTGTTGCACCATGCTTTTTCCGGAAAATGCTTCACTGACAATTAGCGCCTCAAAATGCGTGCCATCATCACCTGATACTTTAATGTAGTCACAGTCTAAATGTTGGGTAATATATTGCTCTAACTGTTGTGCACTTAACACTATTGAAACCACCTTATTGATTTTGTCCGTGAGCCTACGCTCTTAATTTATAGCCTGATTTTAACATTTTTAGTGTAATCATTGCTAACACTAAGAAAGACGCACCCACAATAGCCAAGCTAAGTAGTGGTGACACATCGCCCTTGCCAAAAAAGCCATATCTAAAGCCGTCTATCATGTAAAAAAACGGGTTAAGTTGCGATACTTTTTGCCAAAATGGCGGTAACGAGTGGATGGAATAAAAAACGCCTGATAAAAATGATAGCGGCATGATAATAAAATTCTGGAATGCCGCCAT
>PHCL01000347.1 GCA_002842195.1 Betaproteobacteria bacterium HGW-Betaproteobacteria-20
ACCTGCTTTTGGCATCACTTTTGGCAAAGTAAGGCTGTCATCACCAAGCACAATTCTGTGATTTTGATCTTGTATTTGATAATATCTATATTCATCATTTGTATCGTACTCTAAATAATTGATGGTACTTTCCGGCAAATCAATGGCTATTGCCCCATTTTTAACTTCAATTTCGTCTGCCAGTGCTAAAGCTGTTCTAAATAACGCCCGGTCGTAGGCTAAATTTGCAAAGTAATTCGCCAGGAAATAGGCCGATGTGGCGCCTAACAACAACGAAGGTATCAGCAGGATAAGCAGCCAATTCAATAGCTTTTGGCGAATAGAGTTGGTTTTAATGTGTATCATCAGGCTGTCGTCTCTAATCTGGCCAGCAAATAACCTAAACCACGAATGGTGCGGATTTCTATGCCGAACACATTCAGTTTTTTACGCAAACGCGACACATTGACTTCTATCGCATTTTCACTCAGCGCTTCATCCCAATTACACATGTGTTCGAGTATCTTGGTTTTGCTCACCACTTTTGCGGCTTTCAGCATCAATAACTCCAGCAGTGCTACTTCGCGTGGCGATAATGACAACACCACTTCTTTAAAAAAACACTGCCGATTGGTCGTATCAAACGACAAGTCACCAAAGTGAATTTTAGCGCTGCCGCCAGACACGCCGCGCCGAATCAACGCGCGCACGCGCGCCTCTAATTCCGCCAGCTCAAACGGCTTGGTTAAATAATCATCCGCACCTGAATCCAGCCCTTTCACGCGATTTTGTGTATCTTCCAGCGCGGTTAAAATCAGCACCGGTGTTGTATTGCCACGTGCCCGCAACCGCTTTAGCACTTCAAAACCATTCAATTTAGGCAAGCCTAAATCCAGCACAATCACGTCGTATTCCTGATAAGCCAGCAGTTTATTCGCACTATCGCCATCGGCTATCACATCCACCGCATAGCCGGACTTTGTGAAGGCGCGCTCCAGGCCATCTTTTAAAATTAAATCATCTTCTACTAATAGTAATCGCAATTTAATATTCTCGATTCACAGGCTTGCAGGACAAAGTAAATAACTAATCGATACATTCTAACCAATTTAAAAACCAAATAAATTATATTTTAGACAATTTCATATTGTCAGCTTGGTGTCAGCTTGGTGCTGTAAATTACATTTCACGGTGACAGATTAAATGTTAAACAAATCCAAGCCAGACATACTTTAATTTTAATATTCGGAGATTTAAATGAACAAATTATTAGCATCATTATTAGCAGGTACTTTTGCATTAGTATTAGGCACATCAGCATTTGCAGCAGACACAGCTAAAGCGGCTGACGCTGTAAAAATAGCGGCAGCTACAAAAACTGAAGTAAAAGCAGCCGAGCCAGCTAAAGTTGAAGCGGCTGAGCCAGCAAAAACAGAAACTGTCGCTAACGCAGAAAAGAAACATGTCAAAAAACATGATAAAAAAATGGAGAAATCAGAAGCAACGCCTGCAGCTAAGTAATAACCGGCAAGGCCAAGTTGTAAAAGTTAGCGTTTGAAATTAAGGTCATCGGCTAATTTTAATCAGGTATTTTTAAGGTTTAATTCTAGTTAAATTAAAAAATAAAAAGGGGCAGATATTTCTGCCCCTTTTTATTTAATTGATTTATATGGCTTTTTTGCACGGTTTAGTTTGTCCACAGCTTGTGCTACAGTGCCTTGCAACTTACAAAAAGCTAATATTTTTTTGTTAGCGTCAGCGCTATATCATGCCGTTTCATGTCCAGCCGGTTTAAAGCGCTCATACCCAGCAGCACAATTGAAGGCGAGCCGCCTTCCAGCACGCTTGCCTCCACTTGATTAAGCGTCACAGCACCAATTTTCAGATTGGCAATCGTCACGCGATAAGCCGTTACCACACCATTGGCGGTGCTTACT
>PHCL01000348.1 GCA_002842195.1 Betaproteobacteria bacterium HGW-Betaproteobacteria-20
TTACCCTGGTATTTACTGTCATCCTCGGGGGATTGGCTATGACTTCAGCCTCACTGGCTGCCAGCCTGGCAGTAAGTGTGGCAATACTGCTGGCTGCTAAAGAGCCTATTCATGGTTTTGTACTTGGCACAGTCAGCAAAGAGGAAATGATTGATTTTCTCATTCTGGCTGCCGCGACACTAATTGTATTGCCGCTGGTCCCCAATGAGTCTATCGGCCCATTTGAGGCGATTAACCCGCGAAATCTCTGGCTTATAGTGATTTTTGTGATGTTGATAGGCGCACTTGGCCACCTTGCCTTACGCTGGCTGGGCAGGCGAATTGGCCTGCCGATTGTCGGATTGGTATCCGGTTTTATTTCCAGCATCGCAACCATAGGCGCCATGGGTACTCGGGCGCGTGAAACGCCAACCTTAATAGGTTCTGCGGTGGCTGGTGCGGTGTTGTCCAGTCTTGCAACCATTTTGCAGCTCGCTATGCTATTAGCCGTCATCCATCCCCCTACATTGCGCACACTGGCCGCACCGCTTATTTTGGGTGGAATAGCTGCAGCCACTTATGGTTTGGTGGTGGTATTAAACTCGCTGCATGAACATGCGACAGAAATGGATAAACCAAGTCGTTCATTCAGCGTAAAAACTGCACTCATACTGGCGGCAGTTATCGCCGTTGTATTGGTTGCATCTGCAGCGTTAAAAGCCTGGTTTGGCCAGACAGGGCTTGTTGTTGCCTCCGGCGTAGCGGGTCTGGCAGACGTACATGCCGCGACCATCTCTATAGCATCGTTAGAAGCCGCCGGAAAATTAGCCCCGGAAAACGCTGCAATACCTATTTTGGTTGCTTTTTCAGTCAATGCGATTTCAAAAGCAGTTACCGCAGTTGTCACCGGTGGCAAGGCATTTTCTCGTTTGGTGATATCGGGTTTGCTTGTGCAGGTTTCAGCTACCTGGCTAGGTTGGTGGGTGTTTTAGAGGTTCCCTGCTATCGCTGGTCTGATTTATACTTACAAAATTGACCTGTACATATTATTAAGCGTTCATCATGCATAAAAACTTGAAAACAATTCTCTGGCTGGCAGTCGCTATATTCGGCGCTACTGCCATTAGTGCCATTGCGCTTAACCGTGGCGAGAGCATTAGCGCACTGTGGTTTATTGCGGCAGCGGCCTGTGTCTATGCGATTGCTTACCGCTTCTACGCGGCGTGGATTGCTGCAACGGTCTTAACAATAGACGAAACCCGAGCCACACCTGCAGAGCGACTGGATAATGGCCGTGATTTTATTCCGACCAATAAATGGGTGGTATTTGGCCATCACTTTGCAGCAATTGCCGGACCGGGTCCGTTGGTTGGCCCTACACTTGCGGCACAATTTGGCTATTTACCCGGTACGTTATGGATTTTAATCGGCGCGGTATTGGGCGGTGCAGTGCAGGATATGGTGACGCTGTTTTTCTCTACCCGCCGCAATGCCCGCAGCCTGGGACAAATGGCGCGCGATGAAATTGGCCCAATCGGCGGTGCGGCGGCGCTCATCGGTACATTCTTAATTATGATTATCCTGATCGCGGTGCTGGGCCTGGTGGTAGTAAACGCCATGAAGCACAGCCCGTGGGCGACTTCTACTGTGGCGGCGACTATTCCTATCGCCATGCTGGTTGGTTTTTACATGCGTTCCTTTCGTCCGGGAAGGGTGTTGGAGGCCTCGCTACTTGGGGTGATTTTACTCTTGCTGGCGGTAGTTGGTGGCGGCTGGATAGACCATAACGCCAGCCTGCGCACGTTATTTGACCATGGCGGCTTAACGCTGGCCTGGGCGATTATTGCTTATGGCTTTGCGGCCGCGGTAATGCCGGTGTGGCTGCTGCTGGCACCGCGAGATTATTTATCTACTTTTGTAAAACTGGGT
>PHCL01000349.1 GCA_002842195.1 Betaproteobacteria bacterium HGW-Betaproteobacteria-20
CATTGACAAAGCACACATTACGTCAACCGATCATGTTCTCGAAATCGGCTGCGGCTGGTGCGGTTTCGCGATGGAAGCGGTAAAGCAGACCGGATGCAGCGTCACCGGTATTACCATTTCGAAAGAACAATACCAGCTTGCCGTCGATCGCGTCAAACAGGAGAAACTTCAGGAGAAAATTAAAATTCTTTTTCAGGATTACCGGGAAGTCAAAGGACTCTATGATAAAATTATTTCCATCGAAATGCTGGAGGCTGTCGGACATCGCTATCTGGGTCCGTTTTTTCAGTGTTGCGACCGCCTGCTTAAGCCGGGAGGGCTCCTGGTGATTCAGGTCATCACCATCCCTGACCAGCGCTATGATCTGTATTGTCGTGAAACGGATTGGATACAGAAACATATTTTCCCCGGCGGACATTTGCCGTCGGTTACGGTTCTCAGTGAAGCTGCGACAAAATATTCCAACTTCATTATGGAGAAACTGGAGAATATCGGCACTCATTACGCGACAACGCTCAGGGACTGGCGCGAGAAATATCTTCTCAATATCGAATCGATATCCGCGCTGGGTTTCGACCGGGTCTTTCAGCGGAAGTGGGAATATTATCTGGCGACATGTGAGGCAGGATTTGCCGAGCGGATTCTGGGCGATATCCAGGTTGTCTTCCGTAAGCCTCAATAGCCCGGAGGCGGTTCTTTCTTTTAATGTGCCGAGAAGGTTACAATCTTCTGATCGGTGTTTCTTTTGATTCGTCCTTCGCTTTCGAGATAACGCAGATGGGCGATGGCTTCGCCGACGGCAAACCATTTCTGGGTGACAGGAAATTGTTCCCAACTTTCACAATCGATATCCCAGGTCATGCCGGCGGCAATATCGTATGCGCTCATTGTGTTTTTACCCAAAACCTCAAGTACTTCATTAACTCTGATTTCATCACGCAGGCCACGTTAGGCAAGCGCGAAATAATCATGACCGCGTCCAGCAGGCATGGGTGATTAGGCGCAATGATTAGCGATGTTTCGTCCCGTAATGTATCCAGCTCTGTTAAATCAAAACTGACGCGGCGTGACAAGCTCAAGCTGGCAAGATAGGTACGAAACAAAGCCATGATGGCATAGCGACCCCAACGCATGGCGTAGTGCTTGGGTAATAATGGGTAAAGTGGCGCAGCTACTAGCGTCCAGCCCAAGGTGAGAAAACCCAGCCATAGCAATCCAAGGTACAACACAAGGTAATCATATACCCCGAGTAATAATTCATTCACAGATTGCAACCTTATTCTACACATGAGAGTTCCGGTTTATTCCAAGCAGTTGCTTCAATTTCCAGCAACAGTTCACGGCGGCAAATCTCGGCCTGAATGAAAACAGCTTTTATTGTGCCGCCCATGATACGTTGCATTTCATTACGCACCAGTGATAAGTCTGTTGAATGGCGGACATATACTCTTAAAAAAATATTCCGCAGATCAAATTTCTGCTCACCAAGTATACGATTTGCCTCAGTAATCACAGCATCCAGATTTGCCAGTGTTTCCCTGGTTTGCGCTACCACGTCTGACGGATGCAGTGTCTTATGGCCAACAATACTGGCTGTACCTGATATCAATAAGAGATTATCTAGTTCAGTGCACAATAAAGTTGCACGCGAAAAACTCGGCGTTCGCGGACCGTATTCCTCTGGGTATTCATAGGCATTGATCTGACGTGGATTTTCAATGGCGACCGGCGCTTTACGACCAAGTAGGAAAGCGATGGTAAGCGGTCCATCGGCTAGACCCAGTGCGCAAGCTGCCGGCAATTTACTAGCAACTTCACGACCATAAGCAAGAAAGGCATTCTTACGCCCCACGTTAAACTGGCGATAACGTTCCAGTCCGTGATCAACGCCATTGATGTCT
>PHCL01000350.1 GCA_002842195.1 Betaproteobacteria bacterium HGW-Betaproteobacteria-20
CCACAAATACAGTATACCGAAGTAAGCTTAAAACGCGCTTTTAATCGCCAATCAGTATATAAACGTATCGCTATTGTGCTGGCAGGACCAGCCGCCAATTTATTACTTGCCATTTTACTGTACTGGTCATTATTCATGATGGGAATCGTTGGCTTGAAACCCACGCTGGGCAAAGTAGTTGATCATAGCCCAGCTGCAGTTGCTAGCTTCGCCATTGGGGAAACCATACAAAAAATCAATGGTAAAGACGTAGCGACTTGGCAAGAAGTGAGTTGGATTTTGTTGAATGAATCCTTAAAAAGTAACAGCGTACAGATTCAGGCAATTAGTAGTAATCAAGAAACTCATATTCATCAACTTAGCTTATCTGAACTCAATCTTGATAATGCCAGCAAAGATGTGATGGGGACGCTGGGCTTAACAAGCTATCAACCTAATATTCCTGCGCGCATCGGGCAAGTCGTTAAAAATAGCCCTGCAGACATAGCTAATCTGAAAACCAATGATTTGATTCTCAATGTCAATAATAACAAGGTCATCATGTGGGACGATTTTGTTCAAGAAATTAGAGCGCATCCCAATACACCTCTGGATATTTTGGTAAAGCGGGGCTCAGAAGAGATTAAGCTAACAGTATTGCCTGAAGCTATTATTGAAAATGACAAAACAATAGGGCGTATCGGCGCTACATTTAAAATGGAACAAAGTGAACTCGACCAAATTTTCGTGACCACACATTACTCTGCAAGCGCAGCGCTCATTAAAGCAACTGAAAAAACATGGGATACTGCAATATTCAGTTTAAAAATGTTAGGTAAAATGCTTACGGGTCAGGTGTCATGGAAGGGCATGAGTGGCCCGGTTACCATTGCAAGCTATGCTGGGCAAAGTGCCAACATGGGAATTAAAGCTTTTATTGGTTTTTTGGCGCTCATTAGCATTAGCATAGGCGTACTGAATCTATTACCTATACCAGTATTAGATGGCGGTCATTTCATGTATTATATGGCTGAAATTGTCACTGGGAAACCAGTGTCAGAAGCCACCACGGTTATGGGACAAAAAATTGGCTTTTTACTGCTAGGTTTTATGATGATAATAGCGTTTTATAACGACATAAACAGATTGATAACGGGCTAATTTGCATGGCAATAAAAAATTTCAAACACACTAAGTTCGCAAGTGATAGCTTTGTAAATAGAAAGCTAACATTCAAACTCAAGTCTATCCTGCTCCTGATAGCTGGATTGCATACAGCCTCAGCATTAGCATTTGAGCCATTTGTCATTAAAGACATTCGGGTAGAAGGCATACAACGTACTGAAGCTGGCACGGTGTTTACTCATCTACCAGTCAAGGTTGGCGAAACCATGAATGATGAGCTTGCATCGCAAGCCATTAAAGCTTTATATGGCACAGGTTTTTTCAAAGATGTGCGTATAGAAGCAGAACGCGATGTGCTGGTGGTCATAGTGCAAGAGCAGTCATCCATTGCACAGATTGACTTTAGTGGCAATAAATCATTCCCGACCGATAAAATGAAAGAAGGTCTCAAGCAAATCGGTATCAGCGAGGGTCAGATATTCGACAAATCGCAATTAGGCCGTGCTGAGCAAGAAATTAAACGGCAATATTTATCTCAGGGTAAATATGGTGCTACTGTTAAAGCGGTAGTTTCACCGCTAGAGCGTAACCGGGTAGCGGTGCGCTTTGATATTGAAGAAGGCGCGGTCGCCAAAATTCGCAGCATCAATATCGTGGGTAATAAGGCATTCACCATGGATGACTTGCGTGCTGAGTTTTTATTGACTACCCCTAACTGGATGAGTTGGTGGAATAAAGACGATCAATATTCAAAACAAAAACTAAATGCTGACCTTGAAACTCTTAGGTC
>PHCL01000351.1 GCA_002842195.1 Betaproteobacteria bacterium HGW-Betaproteobacteria-20
AGCATGAGATGACAAACGGGTAAAATTTGCAGATAAATGGCAGTGTAGCGTGGCTTATTGGGTTCGTCGCAGTGTTCCAGAGGTGTTCCCTGAACCCGTTCCCTGAGCTTGAGCCTCGAAGGTGTTCCCTGAGCTTGAGCCTCGAAGGTGTTCCCTGAGCTTGTCGAAGGGTGGTGATAAAGAGCTGCCCTTCGACAAGCTCAGGGAACGGGTTCAGGGTACGCTTCGACAAGCTCAGTAGGTAACTCATTAAAGCTTACTTTACGGTTTGTGTTAATATTCAAAAAATAATTTTCAGAAAATTGACACTTAAAATGCGTATACTTTTCATTAGTCTATATTTCAGTATATTTTTAGTAGGGTGTGGCACCAAAGGCCCGCTGTATATTCCTGAGCAACAATATCCGCAAGAAACGCCTGCAAGCAATTAATCCTGCTGTATTTTTAATCTTATTAAGCCATTGCCGTGAACTCTTTTACACTAAAAAATAATGTTTTACATGCCGAAAACGTAGCGATTAACAGCATTGCCAATGCGTTTGGTACTCCTTGCTATGTGTATTCAAAATCTGCGCTCGTACAAGCTTTTGCAAGCTTTAGCGCCGGGTTCAAAGGGTGCAATCACTTGGTGTGCTTTGCGGTAAAGTCTAACCCTAACCTGGCTATTTTGAACCTGTTTGCCAGCCTGGGTGCTGGTTTTGATATTGTTTCAGGGGGTGAGTTAGCCCGCGTTTTAGCCGCTGGCGGCGACCCGAAAAAAATAGTATTTTCTGGCGTTGGTAAAACTGAAACTGAAATGCAGGCTGCATTAAATACAGGTATTTTTTGCTTTAATGTGGAGTCAGCCAGTGAGTTAAGCCGCTTGAACAAAGTGGCTGGCATGATGGGCAAGGTAGCACCGGTCTCGTTACGTGTGAACCCAAATGTGGATGCAAAAACACACCCGTATATTTCTACAGGTTTAAAAAATAACAAATTTGGCGTGGCATACGAGGATGCGCTGGATATTTACCTGCAAGCCGCAGCGATGCCTAACATTGCAATCCATGGCGTTGATTGCCATATAGGCTCGCAAATTACCGAGTTGTCGCCCTTCTTAGATGCGTTTGACCGTGTGCTGGTGTTGGTAGATGCTTTAGAAAAAAACGGCATTCATATTCAACACATTGATGCAGGCGGTGGTATTGGTATTTGCTATAACGATGAAACGCCCCCGGAATTTACCGCTTATGCCACTGCCATGCGGGCAAAATTAGGCAATCGCAACGTGATGCTAGTGTTTGAGCCGGGCCGTGCATTAGTAGGCAATGCGGGTGTTTTACTGACAAAAGTGGAATACCTGAAACCTACGGAAAGTAAAAATTTTGCGATAGTTGATGCGGCGATGAATGACCTCATGCGCCCCGCGCTTTATGATGCTTACCATGACATTAAACCGGTGCAACCACGTGACGCTGATGCTGTGAGCTATGAAATTGTCGGCCCCGTATGCGAAAGCGGTGATTTTTTAGGCCACGACAGAGTGTTAGCGTTAAATGAAGGTGATTTGCTGGCAATCATGTCCGCCGGCGCTTACGGTATGAGTATGGCAAGCAACTACAATACAAGACCGCGCGCTGCCGAGGTGATGGTGGATGGCGACCAAACTCACCTTATTCGTGAGCGAGAGAAAATTGCCGATTTGTTTGCGCTGGAAAAAATACTGCCGGAAACTTAAGTTGCCATCCCTCGATTTCACTACGTTACATCGAGGCTACAAGCGTTGTTCCCTGTACCAGTGCTTGGCATCACCGCAGAATATATGAGCTAAAGCTCATTATTCATGCGAGAAGCCTGTCGAAGGCGTTCCCTGAGCCTGTCGAAGGGTGCGTAAATTTCAATCAAAAA
>PHCL01000352.1 GCA_002842195.1 Betaproteobacteria bacterium HGW-Betaproteobacteria-20
AGTTCCCATACACCTTCTACCCAAAGATGCACCACCCACCACCAGTAAAATTTATCTTTTACCAGGTTGACCGGGTTGTAGAACGAAAACAGGAAGAACACCGCCAAGCCAAGCATACCAAGCGTTAACACTAAGCTAATGGCAGTTTTACGTCCTTTAAGCATGGTCATGGTGATATTAAATAACCAGGATAACGCAACCAGCACGATACCTACTTTAGTTGGTAAGGGTTGCTCTAAGAACTCTCGCCCCATGGTGTTGAGCAGGTTGTTTCCTGTCCATTTAGCCAGTGATGCGTAAGGCACCAGCAGATAGCCTAGTACGGTAATTGCACCAGCTGCCAGGAATACCCAAAAGGTAATGATGGCTAGCCTGGGGCTGAATAACTCGGTTTCAGATTCTTCTGGAATCAAGAAATAAGAGGCGCCCATAAAGCCGAACAACAGCCAAACGATGAGCAGGTTGGTATGCACCATACGTGCTACGTTAAAAGGAATGGCTGGGAACAGAAAATCCCCGACCACATATTGCAGGCCCATAATCAGGCCAAATAGAATTTGACCAAGAAACAAGGCAATTGCAGCGATGAAGTAAGGCTTCGCCACTGCCTGAGACGTGTATTTCATTTTAATAATCTCCTGAGATAATGACGGATTAGCCTTCAATGTTTGGTGGCCACTTGTTGGTATTGATTTCTGAAGCGTACTTGAGGAACGCAATGATATCGTCCAGCTCCTGCTCACTCAGGTTGAATTGCGGCATTTGCCTGCGTCCGGGCACGCCGGTTGGCTGACCTTTAATCCACGCTTTGATAAATTCCGGCCCACGGCGTTTGTAAACATTGCCCAGCTCAGGTGCAAAATATGCGCCTTCGCCCAGTAGTGTGTGGCACCCGATACAATTGTTGGTTTCCCATATTTTTTTGCCGTGTTCAACGGCTGGCGTAATGTTTTGGCTATTATCGCGTGTTGGTAAAACCTTCATGGTGTCGAAGGTCAGTGCGAGAAACAGCAGGAAGAAGAAAACTCCTCCACCAAAAAAAACATTGCGCGCCATCGACTTGGTGAAGTGTGCGCTCATAACATTGCTCCTCATGAAGATATTTAACTTAAAGAATTTAAAAAAGCATTTTTCTTAAAGATACATAATAATTACATCTTTTAAAAAATGCAAATTAAATATATCTTCGAGACTTTTGCACCACAAGGGTACCGCGACTTTCTAATGGCTAAAGCCATTGAAAAGTCGTATGCACGAAGTGTTTTATCGCAAACAAACTCATAAATATAAGCTTGGATAAAATTTCAGTAGACACTGTAACAGATTGCTTGGTGACCATTCTTGATTCGAATCAAGTTTTGAAACTTGAGTAAATTAGTAGACAATGACATGTCTAAAAAAATACAGGGGATTCACGATGGATAAAACAATCATTGCCCAGCGACTTTCTGAGTTTTACATGTTTTCAGAGCTACAGCCTGCCCAGATTGAGCGGCTGGTTGCCGGCACGCGTGCGTTGGATGTGCCGCGTGGCGGTACTTTGTTTAATCGTGGCGATAGGGCGCACGGTTTTTATCTATTGCTGGAAGGTCAGGTAAAGCTGGGCGTTATTTCCCCACAAGGGGATGAAAAAGTGATTGGCCTTATTCAGCCAGGCCAGAGCTTTGGTGAGGCGGTATTATTTCTGGAACGCTCATTCCCTATATATGCACAAGCGATACTGGATGCTAAAGTGCTGTTAATTACCAGAGACACTATTTTTGACATTCTTGATAACGACGTTACCGTAGTGCGGCGCATGCTGGCGGGTATATCGGCCCGTAATCGTCAGTTGGTGAACGATATTGAATCTATTTCATTGCAAAATAGCAC
>PHCL01000353.1 GCA_002842195.1 Betaproteobacteria bacterium HGW-Betaproteobacteria-20
GGTGTGGGCGAGGATGCCGTCGTTCCATTGTAAATCTTGGTATCCGTTAAAGCCGTCACCGTAATTTCTCTTTGCTCTACTTCCACATCCACCGTAATGTCTACCGTGTTGTAGCGCCAGGTTTGTGTCGGTGTAAATGTAACCGTCGCTTCATAGGTTCCGGCATCCGGCATGGTTGATGGCGTCTTAAAGGCGAAGCTTCCGGGAACATCTTCAAACTCCGGAAGGGTCGGATCCAAATATTCCATGCTCCCGCCGCCAAGGACTGAATCTGCAAGCGTATCCCAGAAAATATGATTATTTCAGCCATCAATCAATGGCGCTATTTTTTAACCGCCATCATGTTTTTTACGCGCATCCCGATTCACTTCAATGATTTTAATGAAACCGACTTGAATAAATCCACCCGCTTTTTTCCGCTAGTGGGGATTCTGGTAGGTGTCGCCGGTGCTCTGGTTTTTTGGATGAGTGATATTTTATTACCCGTAGAAATTTCTGTGCTATTAAGCATGGTAGCGACTATTTTACTCACAGGTGCATTTCATGAAGATGGTCTGGCAGACGCGGTAGACGGCTTGGGTGGCGGCTGGCACAAAGAGCAGGTGCTCGCTATCATGGTGGATTCTCGTATCGGCAGTTACGGCGCCATTGGCTTAGCGTTAGTGCTTCTCATTAAATATCAATCGCTTAGTTATCAAACTCTTGCGTTTATACCAGTCGCAATGATTGCCGGTCATGCACTTAGTCGCTTGTGTGCTGTGCTGGTGATGTTTACACAAAGTTATGTGAAAGCAGAGGGTAAATCTAAACCGCTGGCAACGCAGTTGAATATCACGGAGCTTGCTATCGCCACTTTTTTTGGTTTGCTGCCTTTAATATTTTTGGAAATGAAATATTTTGCGGCATTAATACCAGTTGCTATTGTTTGGCTGTGGTTTAGCGCAAAAATTAAAGCGCGTATTGGCGGTTATACAGGAGATTGCCTGGGCGCCATGCAGCAACTTACAGAAGTTGCGTTTTATACAGGGCTGCTGGCGAGTGCAGCAATGTTTGAAGCGTTATGATGAAAATCACACTGGTTCGCCACACCTCATTAAATGTTGCGCCGCATATTTGCTATGGTCAAAGTGATGTGGCGGTGTCTGCAAATTTTGATGCAGAACGGATTCAACTGCAGAACAAACTGGCTAATTATGCATTTGATGCCATTTATACTAGCCCGCTAAGGCGCTGTCACCAACTTGCGCAGGCTTTATGCGCGGATGCTGGCATGGGTTTTTCTAATAGCGATATACTGCTGGATGCGCGTTTAAAAGAACTACATTTTGGCGATTGGGAAATGCATCCATGGGACGTTATTCCGCGCGATACGTTTGATGTATGGGCGAAAGATTATGCTAACCTCGCACCACCTAATGGCGAAACATTTTCCCAGCTGCATGCCCGAGCTAAAAGCTTTGTGGAAGATGTAAGTAGTCACTCACAAAACAAGCATATTCTAGTTGTAACACATGGCGGTCTGATACGTGCGCTCATTGCAGAGGTGTTGCAAATACCCTTAAAGCGTTTATTCAGAATCACCATAGACCATGCAAGCATCACGCAGTTAGAGTTCGGAGGCGAGGTGCCTAAAGTGCTTTTTATGAATTTATAACACACAAAAACTGTGTTATTTAAGGCTTAATGGCAAGCCGGCAGCAATAAAATTTACATGCTTTGCTAGCTGTGCAACTGCTTGATTTAACCTGCCTTGCTCGTCTTGAAATTGGCGGTTAATCTCACCTAAAGGCACGATGCCCATGCCCACTTCGTTGCTTACTAAAATCAGGTTGCCGGGTAGGGTAGGCAACAGTGCTAAAAAAGCCTCGC
>PHCL01000003.1 GCA_002842195.1 Betaproteobacteria bacterium HGW-Betaproteobacteria-20
TAAAGGCTTGATTGTCGGTTATGCTTATGCGGCTACAGAATACATTTCTGAATATGGCAATGTACTAGCCGAAGTCATTCAAACGGCTTTAAGAAAATAAAAACCCAGCGCCAGGCTGGGTTCAGGTAGTTCAATTGCTAGTCTTTATTTATACGCCTTATCATTTACCCGAACGTTTACGCTCATTTTCTGACAAGAAACGTTTACGGATGCGTATCGTTTTAGGTGTAATTTCCACCAACTCATCATCATCAATAAACTCAACAGCGGATTCTAACGACAATGCAATCGGCGTAATCAAGCGCACCGCTTCATCAGTGCCTGACGAACGCACGTTGGTGAGCTGCTTACCCTTGATTGGGTTCACTACTAAATCGTTATCACGACTGTGAATACCGATAATCATCCCTTCATACAGTTTATCGCCCGGTACACTGAACATTTTACCGCGGTCTTGTAATTTCCAGAGTGCGTAAGCAACCGCCTCACCCTTCTCAGCTGAAATCAACACACCATTACGACGTCCTGGCATGTCTGCTTTTACTGGTGCATATTCATCAAACACATGACCCATTAAGCCCGTACCGCGCGTCATGGTTAAAAACTCACCCTGAAAACCAATCAAGCCACGGGCTGGAATTTTGTATTCCAAACGTGTACGGCCATTACCGTCTGATTCCATATTTTGCATTTCACCACGGCGACGACCCAATTCTTCCATCGCGGCACCTTGATGGTCATCCTCTAAATCTACCGTTAGAATTTCGTACGGTTCACATTTTTCACCGTTAATTTCACGGAATACTACTTTTGGCTTACCTACGGCCATCTCGAAACCTTCACGGCGCATGTTTTCGAGCAAAATTGTCAAATGCAACTCTCCACGGCCAGAAACACGGAACACATCTGCATCCTCTGTTTCATCTACACGTAATGCTACATTCACCAGCAACTCTTTAGTTAAACGGTCACGAATTTGACGACTGGTTACAAACTTACCCTCAGTACCTGCCAAAGGCGAAGTATTTACCATAAAGTCCATAGTCAAAGTTGGCTCATCTACACCTAAATGTGGCAGACCAATTGGATTTTCACGATCGCAAATAGTAAAACCAATGCCAATATCATCTAAACCAGAAATGATCACAATATCGCCTGCTTCAGCTTCTTCCACAGGCACGCGTTCCAGACCACGAAAACCAAGAACCTGGTTGATCTTACCCATCGCCACTTGTTTATCTTCGTTCATAATCGTCACTGCTTGACCAGTTTTAATTTTACCGTTACTTACTCGACCAATGCCAAGGCGACCTGTGTATGTAGAGTAATCCAAGGCAGAAATTTGCATCTGTAATGGCGCATTGCTATCGCCTGCTGGTGGCGCTACATGACTGATGATTGTTTCAAACAATGCACGCATGTTATCGCTTGGCGTTTTCATATCTAACATAGCATAGCCATTGATGGCAGATGCGTACACGATAGGAAAATCCAACTGATCATCTGTTGCGCCTAAATTAGCAAACAAATCAAAGGTTTGGTTAATCACCCAATCAGTACGTGCACCCGGACGGTCCACTTTATTGATTACAACGATTGGTTTTAAGCCAAGGGCTAGTGCTTTTTTAGTTACAAAACGCGTTTGTGGCATAGGGCCTTCAACCGCGTCTACCAGCAATACCACACCATCCACCATCCCTAGTACGCGCTCAACTTCTCCGCCAAAGTCAGCATGGCCTGGCGTATCTACAATGTTAATATGCGTGCCTTCATAAACCAGAGCGGTATTTTTAGCTAAAATTGTAATGCCACGCTCTTTCTCCAAATCATTAGAGTCCATTACACGCTCAACCACGGCATGGTGAGAAGCGAATGTACCCGCTTGTTGAAGAAGCTTATCCACCATGGTGGTTTTACCATGGTCAACGTGGGCGATAATTGCAACATTTCTAAGGTTGCGTGCGAGGTTGCTTGACATATTTGTAGCCAGATCATTGAAAGGCGGCGATTTTAACACACTTAAACTATAATTAATTTAGTAATTTAGCTTTAACAAGTGGATTTAAATTGACAAGCTAATTTAAATTGGTATACTGCCGGCTTCATTCGCATTGCAAGAGATTTTGTGATGCTTGAATCATTGCCCTGACCCTTCTGTTGCTCGTGAAATTTTGTAGCAACTATTCAAAAAGTTAAATTTGCAAGCACTTGCGATTTTATAGCAAGCACTTAAATTTATTTTTTACTGGTTAGCGGCTGTGCCCGTGCGCTGGTAAAGATTATATTAGCTTGTTTAAATGTTATTAACGTAATGCCGTTCACTCGACATGTTTAATACAACTTAATCCAAATATTCTCTGCGTTTATATTGCCCTTGCTCATACGCTTAAACTAATTGCGTGTGTGCAAATGATATGCCCGTTTTTACTTAGCGCCCTTTTTGTTTGACTTACTATTAATTATTACTTTATAGGTGATAATTTAAGAAAGGGACTACTTTGTCTTTTGAATCATTAAATCTTGACTCTGCCATTCTTCGTGCTATTGAGGAATCAGGCTATACAACTCCAACCGCTATCCAGTCACAGGCTATTCCTGTTGTAACTGCAGGCCATGACCTGATGGCATCGGCCCAAACCGGCACAGGTAAAACTGCAGCCTTTATGTTGCCAGCATTAAACTTGCTTGCAACGCCGCATGAATTAAAAAGCCGCGGCCCACGCATTTTGATATTAGTGCCAACTCGCGAACTTGCAACACAAGTGAATGAAGCCGCGCGTAAATACGGTAAATTCATCCGCGCACGTACTGTCAGTATCGTAGGCGGCATGCCTTACCCATTACAAAATAAATTACTATCACAACCTTTAGATATTCTAGTGGCTACACCAGGTCGCTTGCTTGACCACATGGAACGTGGCCGCATCGATTTAAGCCGTTTGCAAATGTTAGTGTTAGATGAAGCTGACCGCATGCTGGACATGGGCTTTTTACCTGATGTTGAGCGCATTTGTGAGCAATTGTCGGCTGAGCGTCAAACACTATTGTTCTCTGCAACACTAGATGGCGACATCGCACGTATCGCTAGACAAATTCTTAAAAACCCAAAAACAATTCAAGTGGCTACGCAAAAAGAAAAGCATGCCAACATTGAGCAACGTTTGCACTATGTAGATGACATGACGCATAAAAACAAATTGCTTGAGCATTTGTTGATTGCACCTGAAGTCAACCAAGTGATCATTTTTACCAGCACTAAACGTCATGCCGATGTATTGGCTGAAGACTTATACGCTGCCGGTCACAAAACTGCGGCTTTACATGGCGATATGACACAAGGTGCGCGTAACCGTACGCTGACTAAGTTGCGTCAAGGTGATGTAAAAGTGTTGGTAGCGACTGACGTTGCTGCGCGTGGTATTGATGTGCAAGGTATTAGCCATGTGATTAACTACGACTTACCAAAATTTGCTGAAGATTATGTGCATCGTATTGGCCGTACCGGCCGTGCTGGCAAAACAGGGATTGCAATTTCGTTTGCTTCAAATATGGATAGACATATTTTACGTAAAATTGAACAATTTACTGGTAACCGTATGGAGCCGGGGGTGGTTGAAGGCTTTGAGCCAAAACGCGCCATGAAGATGGACGGCCCGGGTAATGGCCGTGGTGATCGCGGTGATATTCGCCGTGATGCGCACAAACCAGGTGGTCGCGGCGGCTTTAAACCACGTGATGACCGTGGTGGTAACGACCGTGGCGGTTTTAACAATCGCAATAGTGAGCCTCGTGGTGACCGCAACTCTGCTCCGCGTGAAGCCAATGGTAATTCAGCCGGTTATGCAGGCAGACCTGAGTTCAATCGCTCAGAAAGACCTTCTGGCGATCGCCCACGTAGTTTTGGTGACCGTCCAAGTGGTGACCGTAGCCGTAGCGAACGCCCAAGCGGTGACCGTAGCTTTGGTGACCGTGCAAGTGCCGGCGCGCCTAACCGTAGTTTTGGTGATGCTGCTGCATTCGGTAAAAAACCTTTTTCACGTGATGGTGCAAGTGCTACGCGTAATGACAGCCGTGGTAGCCGCCCAGATGCAAATCGTGGTGACAACCGCGTACTAAGCGCACGTTACGAAGGCCGCACTGATGCACCGCGTGGTGATCGCTCAGCAGCACCTGCACGTCGTGATAGCAATGATAGCCGTCCTGCACGCACTAACAGCGATTCACGCAGCTTTGGCAACGCAAACGCTGGTAGCGGTGCACCGCGCCGTCCACGTAGTTTTGCTTAATAAATAACTTATGTTCCCTGAGCTTGTCGAAGGGGAACATAAGTTACGTTTTTACAAACACAATGAGAACAGCACCCAACCAATGACAGAAACAGCAATTTTTGAAACCAAAAATTTAGAAAATCCAAGCTTTAACAGCTTAGGCTTAGCGCCTGAGTTACTTAAAGCACTCACTGAGTCTGGTTACACTACGCCTACGCCCATTCAAGCACAGGCGATTCCTGTGGCACTGGCTGGAATCGACTTAATGGCAGGTGCGCAAACCGGCACAGGTAAAACCGCAGCCTTTGCGTTGCCTATATTACAAAAATTGCTACCGCTTGCCAGCAGTAGCACATCCCCTGCCAAGCACCCGGTACGGGCGTTGATTTTAACGCCAACACGCGAGCTTGCAATTCAGGTGGAAGAAAGCGTTAAAGCGTATGCAAAACATACGCAACTGCGCTCATTGGTGGTATATGGCGGTGTTGATATTAGAACGCAAACGCCGCATTTAAAAACCGGTGTTGAAGTGCTGGTTGCGACCCCTGGTCGATTGCTGGATCACATTGAACAAAAAACCGTACAGCTTAATCAAGTGCAAATGTTAGTGCTGGATGAAGCCGACAGAATGCTGGACATGGGCTTTATGCCTGATTTAAAAAGGATTTTGGCGTTACTGCCTAAGCAGCGTCAAAATTTAATGTTTTCAGCTACCTTCTCAAACGAGATTAAAAAATTAGCCGATGACTTTTTAACCAAGCCGCAGTTGATTGAAGTCGCACGTAGCAATGCCACTAACGACAACGTTACACAAAAAGTGTATCAAGTTGCACAATCAGATAAAGAAACACTGCTGATACAACTGTTAAAAGAGGCTGATGCAAGTCAGGTGATTATATTCACCAAAACTAAAATCACGGCTAGCCGCCTGAGTCGTAGCTTAGTAAAAGTTGGCATTGCCGCTGATGCGATTCACGGTGACAAAACGCAACAAGAGCGTATTAAAGCTTTAGATGCCTTTAAGGCAGGCACGGTCTCGGCATTAGTTGCCACCGATGTCGCCGCGCGCGGTTTGGACATTAGCGAATTGCCGATGGTGATTAACTACGAAATCCCCAGCGCTCCAGAAGATTATGTACATCGTATTGGTCGTACCGGCCGTGCAGGTGCAAGTGGTGTGGCGATTTCATTTGTGAGTGAAGATGAAGAAAAGTATATCGTAGAGATTGAAAAGCTGATTAAGCGTCAAATTCCTAAAGAAGTGATTGCGCTCGATAAACCAAGTGCACCGTCACGTGCCCCTCGCAGTAAATCAAGCCATGCTAGTGCTCAAGCAAAACCACAGGAAGATTCCGTTACAAGACGTACTCCGGCCAAGAGAAAAAGTACCGACCCTTGGTTTGATCAACCTTATGAGCCTAGCGCACAAAGTAATGAGGCTACTGTTACCAGGCAGTCAAATGCAAAAAAAGTGCCTGTTGCTGCATTACTCGGCGGTTTGTTATCC
Organism: Betaproteobacteria bacterium HGW-Betaproteobacteria-20; assembly: GCA_002842195.1. GTDB lineage: Bacteria > Pseudomonadota > Gammaproteobacteria > Burkholderiales > Methylophilaceae > Methylotenera. The sequence continues at coordinate 5,776 of PHCL01000003.1, forward strand.
GGCAAGTAATCTAAGAGGTTTTATTGCAACATATTGCAATGCCTCTACTGATTGCGCATAAAATCAGCCACGCCATACAACTGCGCGGCTAATTTTTTCATCAAATCATCATCGTAGGCTAATTGATGCATGGCTTTAATCATGCAATACATCCATTGATCACGGGCTGATTCGTCAATCGCAAACGGCAAGTGCCGTTTACGCAACATCGGATGACCGTAACGCTCAATATAAAGCTGTGGCCCACCAGTCCAACCCGTTAAAAACATAAACAGTTTCTCACGTGCGGAAGTTAAATCTGGCTGATGCATTGCGCGAATAGGTGCGACTTTTACATCGCTGTCCATAATATCGTAAAACGTTTCTACCAATTGGCGGATATTTTCAATACCGTTAGCCTCACCACCTAGCAGTTCAAAAAACGTGCTTTTATCACTACCTGCTTCTTCTATTTTATCTAGCATCTCTTTAACCTATTTGTACAAGGAGCGACGGGGTCGTCTCTCCTACAAACATATCCTCGGTTTAACAAGGCTGGCCGCCAATTTTGCACGCGCTCTCGCTTCAGTAATATCTTTACCCGTTGCCAGCGCCACGCCCATGCGGCGCTTTACAAATGATTCCGGTTTACCGAATAAGCGAATGTCACTATTGGGCACAGCCAATGCAGCCTCAACGCCATCAAATGCTAAATTTTTAGTTTCATGCAACCCGTAAATCACCGCGCTTGCACCAGCGTCCGTCAGGCTTACATCCACAGGCAAGCCTAAAATAGCACGTGCGTGTAAATCAAACTCACTAAAACGCTGACTTGCCATGGTCACCATGCCAGTATCATGCGGGCGTGGACTGACTTCGCTAAACCACACCTGGTCGCCTTTTATAAATAGCTCCACACCAAACAAACCTAAGCCACCCAAGCTATCGGTCACGGCTTTGGCGATGCGTTTAGATTCTTCCAGAGCCTTTGCAGTCATTGGCTGTGGTTGCCAGCTTTCTACATAATCACCCTTTTCCTGCACATGGCCGATGGGTTCACAGAAATAAGTGCTGATTTCGCCCTGCGCATTTTTAGCGCGTACCGTGAGTAAGGTAATTTCGTAATCAAAATCAATTTGACCTTCAACAATCACCACGCCTTGGTTCACTCGTCCGCCAGTGGCTGCGTAATCCCATGCGCTTTTAACTTCACTCGTTTGCGTAATGCGCGATTGCCCTTTGCCAGAAGAAGACATGGTAGGTTTAATAAAACATGGGTAACCAATGCCGGCATCAATCGCCGCTTGCAACTCTGCCTCACTTTTGGCAAATGCATAAGGGGATGTAGGTAATTTGAGTGTTTCAGCGGCAAGCCGGCGAATACCTTCACGGTTTATGGTGAGTTGCACCGCTTTGACCGTTGGAATAACCGTAGCAATCCCTGCTGCCTCAATATCTGCAAGCGTTTGGGTATTCAGCGCTTCAATTTCAGGCACAATTAAATGCGGTTTTTCTAGCGCAATTAAATCACGTAACGCCTGATCATCTGTCATATCAATAACATGTGCACGGTGCGCAACTTGATGACCAGGGGCGTTTTTATAGCGGTCAACCGCAATCACCTCAACGCCTAAGCGTTGTAACGCGATGATAACTTCTTTACCAAGCTCGCCGCTACCAAGTAGCATGACACGGGTGGCGTTGGAACTTAATGGGGTGCCAATCTGCATGAGTTTCTTCCAGTTTTTGCTTGACTGAATCATACCATGCGACGATATTGCCGTCATTTTTCAATGAGAGAAAATAGCGCGGGATGATGAGGTGAAAACGAGCGTTAAAATCTACCCAACGACGCAATAAAACCTTCGAGGAAAAAATACCGCCCTGTCAGCCTTGTAGATAAAGGCTTGCAGAGCATCACATGTGAAGGTGTGCTAAATTTCATCAAACATGTAAAGCTTTCTCTAACTAAAACTAGAGTTTAATTTGGTATTTATCCATACGATAGCGTATCGTCATGCGCGTAATTCCAAGCTTGCGTGCGGCTTTTGATACGTTGTAATCAGTCTCACGTAGCGCTTGTAATAAAAGTGTTTTTTCAGCATCGTAGAGCCTTATCGGCTCGTTAATGTTTGTACTGGTTTGAGTCTGAAAATTTACCTCAGCAGCAGTCTGTAATACAGGTAAGGCCAAATCTACATCAGTAATTCGGCCTTTGTGACTAAGTAACATAGCGCGGCTTACCTGGTGACGCAGCTCGCGTACATTGCCAGGCCAGGTATAACTTTGAATTCTATTAACAGCGCTTGCCGAAAATTCTGGACTGTCCAAACCATAACGACGCGAAGTTTGCGTGGCAAAATATCGCGCTAACAGCATTGCATCGTCTTCTCTTTCTCGCAGTGGTGGCATGGCGATGCTCATTACATTCAAGCGATAATACAAATCCTGCCTAAAACTGCCTTTAATCGACATCTCATGCAAGTCACGATTAGTCGCTGCAATAAATCTTGCTGGTACGGCGCGCTCTTTGGTTGAGCCAATTCGACGTACTACCCGACGCTCAAGCACGTTAAGTAACTTGGCTTGTAAACTCAGGGGCAGTTCACCAATTTCATCCAAAAAAAGTGTGCCGTCTTCCGCGGCCTCAATCAAACCTGGGCGCGTGACTACAGCACCGGTAAATGCACCTTTTTCGTGACCAAACAACTCGCTTTCCATCAACTCTGCCGGTAATGACGCACAGTCAATATGAACAAAAGGTTTATCTTTGTTGGCACAGGATAAATGCAGTAATCGTGCTGCAACATCTTTACCAGTACCGGTCTCACCACTTATCAGCACGGTAGGCGGAACAGTATCAGCCGCTACCAATTGAGCAATGCGCTTAATTTGTGCTTTGATACTTTGCATGGCGGGGCTATCGCCCAACAACTCAACGCCATCGGCCGCATGAGCGTTACGCTGGCGTGAATAATCCAAGCTATTACTTTGAATCGCTGCCGCTTCCGCCTTTTGCACGGAGAGCAGCAACTCTTCCAGGTCTATCGGCTTTTTAAGGTAATCAACCGCGCCTAGCTTAATGGCGTTCACCGCATCGCTCACTTCACCATGCGCGGTCATCACAATCACTGCAACCTCTTTAGTCACCAGTTCTGTTATAAAATCCAAGCCGTTGCCATCGGGCAACCGCATATCCAGCAGCACCATGTCAGGCCAAAACTGTTTGGTAATCGTGCGCGCATCCTGCAGACTCTCAACATGCTCACATTCATAGCCAGCTTTTTTCAATCTCCGCACTACCGCACGCGCAAATAACACCTCATCTTCAACGATCAAAATTTTTGATTGCTGTTTCATGATAACCGAGATGTTATTTGCGACGACGGATGCTAATTTCAAAATTTTTTCTATTTAGTCTGTTGCGTCAAAAAGTTAATCAAAATCTACTGCTGATGCAGAGGCCTTTGATTTGCCAAATTCATAACGCACACCAATCCAACCTGCGCGCGGCGCACCTGGTGCAACAAATGCATTAGTATCTGACTCATTACCGGTAAACTGCCCGCTAGCTGCATCAAAGCGGTGCTCTCCTAACAAGCCGCCATTATTATATTTACGATCAAATACATTGTTGGCTTTAGCAAAAACTTGCCAGCCACTACGGCCAAAATAATAACGCGTGTCCAAATTAACCACCGCGTAGCCACTCACTTTAGCACCGTCACCTTGAAACTTGTTATTTTCATTGCCGCGTGAATATTGATCTGAGAAAGCGAATATATTGGTGCCTACATTCCAGGAAGGCGTTACATCAAATGCCGCACGCAGCTTAAGTTGATGCCTAGGAATGCCAGGAATATTGTCGCCTGGATTGACGGTAAAGGAACCGCTGCCAGGTGTACTTTCATTAATTTGACTCACAATATCAAAACTGCTTTCATAAGTGGCTTTAACAAAACTATAGCCTAAGGTCCAGCTAAACTGATCGATTCTACCGCTAAGCGCCGCATCCAAACCTTGACGCCGTGTTTTACCTACGTTATCAAAAAAACCAGCGCCTGTTGTACTTGAAGAAATAAACTGTATGTCGTCAGTATTTTGTGCGCGATAGGCACTCAATGCCCATTTAACATCCTGCGTTAAATTTCCGCGTAAGCCACCTTCAAAAGTTTTAGCCACGACCTGGTCTAATGGCGGGTCACCGGCAAACGCGTTAGGTAGACGGCAAGGCTGATCAGGGTTGGCGCAACCTAATTCAATCGCAGTTGGTGCCCGGCTACCTTCGTTATAACTGGCGTATGCCGTCAGGTTTTTCGATGGGGTGAAGTTAAGACCAATCGCGGGGTTGAAACGGTTGTAACTTTGATTGCTGGTCAATGACGTATTTAAAGTTGGATCAGGATTAGGGATAGGATCCAATTTGTCTTTATTGATTACTTTTGTGTAGTTATAACGGCCTGACAAAGTCAGATGCCACTGTGGATTTAAAGACAAGGTATCTGTTGCAAAAATACTGGATGTTTTTGATACGCCACGAAGACCTACTTCACCATCGGCATTAAATAAGCCAAAGCCATCAATCCCGCGCGTAGCATTTACTATACCAAATTCAGTACTTTGTTTAAAATTAGTTCTACCGTAATCATAGCCAATACCGGTCACCAATTGGTTTTTCATGTGCATGAAGTCTTGATTAAAAGTCATTTGTGCGGTGAAACCATAACTTTTACGATTAGAACTGGTACGATTGATAGCGCCGCTACACAACTCATCAGAATCAGGATCTAGCGCCGCACAAAGTGCATTTGCAGCCGCTAATTCTGCAGCATCAATATCATCACTCACATCAGCGTCCACAACATCAAAAGCAAAATCGTCATTGCCATCGCCATTTAGCGTACGGGTTTTGCCATAACGATAATAGGTATTGCCGCTTAGCTGTGTATCGTCATTAAAAAAATGGCTGCCATTTAAGTTAAAAAATGCCAGTTGGTTTTCGGTAACATCTGGTCTGGTTAAAATAGAATCACGACCTTGTTCCTGCAAAAAATCTTTAGGTGCCAAACCATTCCCTATCAACTTATTATCAGCGCCCGTATAGCTTAAATTTAGCGCAGAGGTCTCATTTTGCCAACCCACTTTAGCAAACCACTGCCCGACATCGCTGGGTGAATAATCACGCCAGCCGTCTTCACTAAACACGTTGCCGGAAATAAAGTAGTCAATCGCACCATCTTCAGTTACGCCGCCAAATTCTGCAGAGCCCGCTTTACGGTTCCAGGAACCTTGATAATATTCAATCGCACCACCAGGGTTTGTGCGGCCACTTTTAGTCTGCACAGATAAAGCGCCGCCTAGCGTGTTGAGTCCGAATAAGGGATTTGACCCGGGAATTAAATTAATACTGTTAATTGAATTGGTCGGAATCAAGTCCCAATTTACCACATCACCAAAAGGCTCGTTTACCCGAACACCGTCCACAAATATAGACAACCCTTGCGGTGTACCGAGCAATGGTGAAGCCGTGTAGCCATGAAAAGTAACGTCTGGCTGGTATGGGTTATTTTGCGTGTCATTCACATTCACGCCTGTGAGGTTTTGATTAATATAATCCGCAATACCTAAGCTTTTTTGCTCCTCCAGTTGCTTACCTTTTACAGTCTGGATGTTGGCTGGAATTCGCTCTAATGGCAAACCAATACCTTGCAACGGAGTGGTGGAAATAACTTCAATTTTACCAAGCTCAATTGCTTCATCTTTGTTTTCCGCCATAGCCATTTGCGGTGCAGCATAAGCCGCCAAAATTGCGACCAGGACTATTTTGGGTTTTATGGTTTTATGGTTTGCGATATTTGCTTGTAATGTCTTTTGCATATTCATTCCCTAGGATTTAGTAAAACACGCCTAATATAAGCAAAATCCATTCCCAATATTAATAATTATATATTGTTCAATATAATCAATAAGTAACAATTATTTTATGTTAAGCAGCTCAATTCTACACTGGCATATTGGTTGTATACAACCTATTTATGGCTGTATACAACCAATATTGGTTGTATACAGCCATAAATAAATGTTTGGAAATTATGATACACAGACACACAGGTGGCACTCGCCTGACTAAAGAGCGCCTCTAAAGTGGTGGGTTATGCCAGACAATCTCAAGCCCCGGTTCATTCTCTGCCGCCTGCAACTCATGCGCGACGCCTATGTCAGGCACAAACGCCAGCGTATCATGCCAATAAATGAGCGGTAAATTGTCACGTCGCCATGGCGGAATATTGGCTTCCTGCAACAGGTGTTTGAGCGTTCTTGTGGGTCGCAACACATTGGGTTTAAAGCGTTCACCGCCATCTCTATTGGCAATTCTTAACTTATCCATGCCGAATTTAAGCGCTAAACCTGTACCGATTACCTGCTTGAATTGCAGATAACCGCCATTTGGCAATGCCAGTAACGGCTCGCCATTCCATGCTAAATCAAATGGCTGGGTTTTTTGCGTCTGGATTAAATAGGCATTTTGTTGATAACGCTTTAGCGTTAAATATTGCGCCTGATTATTCAAATGTAATTGAATGCTGACATTAGCATCGACTTTAGCGTTAAGTAACTGCTCAACAATCTCACTTAAGTGCTCTGCGCTTGGCATCGCCAGATGATTCTTTGCAAACCACCAGCGTAGTAAATTCTTGGCGCGAGGCGTATCTAGCGCACTTAAACCCTGCAAGCAAAGCTTATTCTCTTTTAGTATACTTTCAGCATCAATTTTCGCTAAGGTATCAAGCAAATCATTCGCTTCAGCTAAGTGTGAGGCTGTTCTGGCAAGCACGGTTTTAATTGCGGGATAGCGTGCCTGCACAACAGGCAGTACTTCATGACGCACAAAATTGCGTTCAAATTCGGTATTTTCATTACTTTCATCATCACACCATGTGATGCCGTGCTGTTTGGCGTAGTCTTGCAGTGCGCTGCGTGACACGTTAAGTAACGGGCGCAATAAACGTCTGGACTTGTCTATAGTCGCCATACTAGCCAAACCCTTAATGCCGGCGCCTCTGAGCAACTGTAATAACAGTGTTTCTGCCTGGTCGTCCTGATGATGTGCAGTGACGATAAAATCCGGCTGAGTGTTATCTATTGTGTTATTTATTGTGTAGTTAAATAACGCTTCATAACGAAGCTTTCTTGCGGTGGCTTCAATGCCTAGTTTACTGTTTTTTTCGACATTGACATGAACAACTTCCAACGGCAGATTAAGCTCGCGGCACTGCGCTACGCAAAAGTCCGCCCACGCGTCAGCATTTGCACTTAAGCCGTGATGTACATGCATGGCGTATAAATGAAAAGGAATTTTTTGCTTTAAATCCGCCAGTAAATGCAGTAATACGCATGAATCCAAGCCGCCGCTTAAAGCCAGCAGCAAGGTTGCTTCAGGCTTTAAATGGTTAGCTAAAAAATGGTTCAGCTGAAATAGAATGGGGCCTTGTGCTTCAGTAGTTCCAACTAAAACGAAAGCCTGCCTAGTTCTATTTTGAACCTTACTTTTTAACGTTTTATAGGGAGGCTGGCTGTTTTTTTTCAATGACTTCTTTGAAGTTGCCATAACTCATTAAACGCTCGTAACGTCTAACCAGTAGCATTTTAATTGATTTGGTTTTTAATTTTGCCAACTCCGCTTTTAATGCCCCACGTAAGGTTGCCATAACAACTTCCGGCGCACGGTGTGAGCCGCCTAACGGCTCTGGAATAATACGATCAATCAATCCCATTGCTTTCAATCGGTCAGCAGTGATGGCGAGCGATTCTGCGGCCACGGGTGCTTTATCAGCACTTTTGTATAAAATAGACGCACAGCCTTCAGGAGAAATCACCGAGTAAGTGCCATATTGCAACATCAATAATTGATCGACCACACCAAGCGCTAACGCACCACCAGAACCACCCTCACCAATAATCACACCGATAATAGGTGTCTCAAGCTCTGCCATTACATATAAATTACGGGCGATTGCTTCCGATTGACCACGCTCTTCAGCACCAATGCCTGGGTATGCACCCGGGGTATCAATCAGCGTAATAATAGGAATACCAAATTTTTCAGCCATGCGGAACAGGCGTAAAGCCTTGCGATAGCCTTCCGGCCGCGGCATGCCAAAATTACGGTATTGACGTACTTTTACATCGCGGCCTTTTTGGTGACCAATCACCATCACTGGCTGACCTTCAAACCTGGCAAGGCCACCCACAATTGCCGGGTCGTCTGCAAAAGCTCTGTCACCATGCAGCTCTTCAAAATCAGTAAATATACCTTGAATATAATCCAGCGTGTAAGGCCGCTGTGGGTGACGTGCCAATTGCGAAATTTGCCATGCGCTTAAGTTGCCATAAATATCTTCAGACAGTTTCTTATTTTTCTTTTCTAAAGCGGTGAGCTCTTTGGAAATATCTAAAGCTTCATTGGCATCATGCGCAGCCTGCAAACCTTCAATTTGGCTTTCAAGTTCTGCAATAGGTTGTTCAAAATCTAGGTAGCTTATTTTCATGTGCTTAACTCAACAATCAAGGTTCTGTTTTTAAAAAAATTTAAAGCTAATTATATAGGATTTTTACATTATCACGGCTTAACCATTCAGTTAAACCCGTAATCAGTTCTTCGTGTAAATCTACCCGCCAATCATTACCCAGCATCAATTCTACTTTGCTGCTTTTGTTATGATATTCCACCTTAACCGCACAGCCGCGCTGCTCATCAGCAGTGCTTTTACAATAAGGTTTTAACATCGCCTTTAATTTCTCCGCATCGGCCTGACCATTACATGAGATTTTTAAAAAGCTCGCACGGCTGTTACGCAGGCCAGATAAATCATGCAGTTTTCTGGCATTGACTCTAATGCCGCCAGAAAACTCATCATTACTCACGCGGCCTTCTACAATAATCAGTTGATCATCTTTTAATAATTGCTGATGCTGACTAAGCAGCTCATTCCCAACCACTACTTCAATCCTAGTTGTGCCGTCATCCAAACCGACTATCGCCATTTTACCACGCCCAGTCATGCGGACTCGTATGCCGG
>PHCL01000354.1 GCA_002842195.1 Betaproteobacteria bacterium HGW-Betaproteobacteria-20
TACAGGATGCCTTTAATAACACCGATACCTGCCGGTATGCAGATGTATTATTGCCTGCCAGCACCTGGGGTGAAAAAGAAGGTACCGTGACAAACTCGGAACGGCGCATTACACGCGTTAATTCTGCCGTGCCACCGCCTGCTGAAGCGCGCCATGATTGGGCTATTGCGGTGGACTTTGCTCAACGATTAGAAAAACGTTTGGCGAACAGCCGAACCCTGAGCTTGTCGAAGGGCGCGAAAAACTCACAATTATTTCCTTACACCAGCACCGAACAAATTTTCAATGAACACCGCGAAACCACACGCGGCCGTGACCTGGATATTACCGGTTTAAGCTACAGCTTGCTGAATGAAAAAGGCGCACAGCAATGGCCGTTTAAAGCGGGCGACACTTCAGGAAAAACCCGTCTTTATGCTGATGGTATTTTCCAAAAAGCGGATGGCAAGGCACAATTTATCAACGCCACCTACAAAGGTACAGCAGATAGAACCGATGCGCGCCATCCCTTGCATTTGCTCACTGGACGCCTGCGCGATCAATGGCACGGCATGAGCCGCACGGGTAATGTTGCGCAGTTGTTCAATCATGCCGAAGAGCCAGTGATCTATATCAGTGCCGATGACATGATGCGCCGCAACCTTAACGATGGCGATATTGTGAAAGTCAGTAACAAGCGCGGCAGTTTGGTACTGCCAGCACAAACATCCAATGAAATGCAGCCAGCGCAGACGTTTATCGCCATGCACTGGGGCAGCCAGTTTATGCATGGTTTAGGCGTAAATGCACTCATGCCGCCGGTGTTTGATAAAACCTCAAAACAGCCTGAACTCAAACACACCGCGATTAAAATTGAAAAGTTAGCATTGCCATGGCACATGACGGTCATGCACACCTGTAAAAATCTCTCGCAACTGGCACAAGTCCGTGCATTGATGGCACAGTTTACCTATGCCAGTTGCGGCCTGTTTGGGCGAGAGTCAGAACAATCCATCGGCTTGCTGATTTTACGCGCAGCGCATGCAGCGCCGCCAGAAACTAATTTAATCAACCAACTGGATAGCATGATGGGCATGACCGACGATGCCCCATGCCTGAATTATACCGATGCAAAACGCGGTATTTCAAAACGAATTCTGGTGGAACACAATGTCTCTACTGGCAAACCAGCGGTAACAGGCGTGCGTTTAATGGGTGAAACACTGGCCGCCGACTGGCTGAAAGAAGTCATGTCGACAGGACAATTTGCCGATGAAGCGCATTACAGGGAATTTAGTCGCTGGGCACTTGCGCCTTTAAGCGCGCCGCCAACAGGCCAAAAAGGTCGCGGCAAAATAATTTGCAGTTGTCTGGATGTTTCGCAAAATGAAATTATAGAAAATATTGGGTTAGGCGCTGACTTGATTACCCTGCAAAATAAATTGAAATGCGGCACTGAATGTGGTTCTTGCGTACCAGAACTAAAACGGCTGGTCAGCACGCATGGTCAATTATAAACAGCCAATTAAGCATGATTTTTTGTTAAATTTTACCTGCCTTCCTAAGTGATGCTCTGCAAGCCTTATGGATAAAGCCTCCCAGGGCAATGTTTTTTTCTCGTAGGTTTTACCGTGATGTTATAGCTAATCCTTTAAATAAAGAAAGTAAAACCACAGCCTGCTCTACAACGCCGATTTTCTAATGGCTAAATTCGACAGGCTTATCAACCAAAGCCATTGAAAACTCGCAGGTAGATACTCTGTTCAAAATCAACTCTTTTTCGTCATTTTCATACGTTTAGACTGATTGCAGGAATAGCGTAAAAGCGCGTGTTATCGAAAGGCTT
>PHCL01000355.1 GCA_002842195.1 Betaproteobacteria bacterium HGW-Betaproteobacteria-20
TGCAGCGCTTGTTAGTGGGGTTTGCTGAAGATGTTACTTTGGATAGCGCGGGCCGCATGCTGGTATCAACTGTGCTGCGTGAGTTTGCCGGGCTGGATAAAGAAGTAATGCTGGTGGGTCAGGGTAGCCATTTTGAACTATGGAATATGGAGGCATGGCGCGCGCAACTAGCGCAGGTGATGCAGGATGGCGGATTTACCATGCCGACCGAACTCGAGGGCTTCTCGCTGTGATCAAGGGCGTGAACAGCACGCCCCCCAAAGCACCAGTGTCTGCAAAATCAGCACCTTCAGAATCAGCATCTTCAAAAGATGCTTTGTTATTAGAAAAGCGCCCAGTAGAAGTGTCTGCACCAATCTCAAATTTGAATTCAGAAGGAACGTCCTCTGCCAATACCCATATTACGGTTTTGTTAGATGAGGCCGTACATGCGCTTGCAGTGAAGCCTGATGGTATTTACGTAGACGGTACATTTGGCCGTGGTGGACATTCTAAAAAAATATTAGAACAGTTGGGCGCTAATGGCCGCTTGATTGCGTTTGATCGAGATTTAAAGGCGATTGAATCAGCCAAAGCGATTGGCGACCTGCGATTTTGCATGGTGCATAGCCACTTTGCAGGTATGCAGGCCAAGTTGGCTGATATGGGAATTTTAAAAGTAGACGGCATTTTGTTGGATTTAGGTATTTCATCTCCGCAAATTGATGATGCAAGCCGTGGATTTAGTTTTAGGTACGATGCGCCGTTGGATATGCGTATGGATCAAAGTAGCGGGCAAACAGTGGCAGATTTCATCGCCAATACAACAGAGCAGCATTTAGGGGAGGTTATAAAAAATTATGGTGAAGAACGGTTTGCTAAGCAGATTGCAAGGGCGATTATTAAGGAGCGCAATGACGGGCGCGCCATCACCACTACAGGGCAACTTGCCAAGGTCGTGGCAGGGGCAGTCACGCGGTTTGAGCCAGGGCAAAATCCCGCAACGCGTACATTTCAAGCTTTACGGATTTACGTCAATCAAGAGCTTGAGGAGTTATCGCTAACCATGCCGCAGTGTCTGGCATTATTGGCGCCAAAAGGTCGGCTGGCGGTGATTAGTTTTCACTCGCTGGAAGATCGCATTGTGAAGCAATTTATTCGCGATCAAGTGAATACGGATAACTTGCCCGCTAATTTTCCCGTGCGTGCTGCGGATTTGCCTCAACCTAAAATGGTGAACGTGGGTAAAACAATTAAACCGGGCGCTAAAGAAGTAAAAGCTAATCCGCGCTCACGCAGTGCGGTATTGCGTGTGGCAGAAAGAACGCAAGTAGCATGACTAGGCTTAATCTCATTTTGTTTACTTCTCTGATGTTTTCAGCGCTGGGGCTTGTTAACTCTCAACATAAGGCGCGCAATCTTTATATCGAGCTTGAGAGAACCAATCAAGCTGCAAAGCAGATAGAGCAAGAGTATGGGCAATTGCAGCTTGAGCAAAGTACATGGGCGATGCATTCACGCATAGAGCGGATCGCTACGCAACAAATGCAAATGCAAGTTCCTGATGCAAAGCGTGTGCAAGTGGTTGTGCCAATTCAAGGTGATGCTTCAATAAAATCACAACAAGCAGTTAACGTTCAAGGCGAGGCAACGCAATAATGGCTATTCGTATGCCAATCAGAATGCCGGTACAAGCGCCTGTGGTCGTTAAGCTTCCCACTTGGCGCCGTAGAGTTTTATTGGTGGCGGTGTTGTTGGGTTTTGCTACTTTGTTGGGTCGCGGTGTCTACCTGCAAGGGATACACAAAAAGTTTTTACAAAATAAAGGTGATG
>PHCL01000356.1 GCA_002842195.1 Betaproteobacteria bacterium HGW-Betaproteobacteria-20
GGACGCTTTAAGCGTACCGACAACCGCCAGCGCTCGCCCACATGAAATTGATTTAGGGTCGCTGCATCCAGCTCAGTGTTTTCAGGGGAATCTGCATATTTTTTATTGGGATATTGATTGATGCGATAATAATTCAGGCTGATATGGTGCGGCACAATTGCGTCTTTTGTGAGTATTTCTTCTACATCAAACCTAAAGCGCTCGCCGCGTTCTGTGGCTTCAGGCACACTCGCCACCACACCCACAACGGCAATGGTTTTTTGCTCCCAGGTATGGGGTAGTTCGTCGCTTAAGCGCCACAAAGCAAAACTACTCGCCCAACATAAGCCCAGTAAAAAAGCAGCGACGCTTAATAAGCAAACTCTTGAATATTGGCGTGTGTGATATTGGCTTGAATAGCGCAGATAGAATTGTGACAAAAAAATTAGCATTGCAACAGCCAATGCACACAAAAGCCAAGCCAGACTTGGCAATTGCGTCAGGTGCTGCACAACCCAAGCGCCAAAAACAAACATGAGCGCGGCAAGTATCATGGCTTAGTTACAGGCAATGCGAAGCAATCCGTGAGCTTGCCGAACGGTTCGGAAATACTGGTATGTATGTGAAAAGCTGATTGTTTTGTGAAACACCTGCGCTCCCTAAGCTGGTTGCTGAACTTATCTAACCAGTCAAAACGCAGCTAAACTTTAGGACACCTTTATAACACCTGCAACTTACCGTCCACCAGACTATATTGGCGCTGCATTTTTTTGGCAAGCTCCAAATCATGGGTAACCACCACCAAACTTCTCTGCTGCGTTTGGTTCACTTCAAGCAACAAATCAAACACTGCGTGCGCAGTATGGCGATCCAAATTACCAGTAGGTTCGTCGGCCAATATACATTGTGGCTGAGTAACCAAGGCGCGCGCCACGGCAGCACGTTGGCGCTCGCCACCAGAAAGCTCACCGGGCATGTGCTCTAAGCGATGTTGCAAACCCACTTTTGCCAGAGTTTCTGCCGCTAAAGTTAGCGCTTGCTCACGCGGCATGCGCCGAATCAGCAAAGGCATTGCGACATTTTCCAGCGCGGTGAATTCTGGCAGCAGATGATGGAACTGATAGACAAAACCAAGTGACTGATTACGCAACTGGCCTTTTTGAGTTTCACTTAATCGTGTTAATGTCTGATTCAATATGCGCACTTCGCCACTGCTAGGTGCATCCAAGCCAGCCAGCAAGTGCAATAAAGTGCTCTTGCCCGAACCTGAGGTACCAACAATTGCCACTTGCTCGCCCGCATTCACGTTTAAATCAATACCGTTCAATACCGCAACTTCTAAACCTTGGTAGGTTTTGTATAAATTTTGACACGAAACAATATTATTCTCGCTATTATTCATCGTGCTATTTATAGTGCTATTCATAGCGCAATGCCTCAGCAGGGTTGATTTTACTGGCGCGCCAGCTAGGATATAAAGTGGCTAACAGGCTCAGTACAAACGACACCATCACAATTGTAATCACATCAGACCAGATTAAGTCTGAGGGCACCTCGCTGATTTGATACACATCTTTGGCCAAAAATTTCACCTGAAACAAGCCTTCAATAAACGGAATAATGACATCTATATTCAACGCAATAAGAATACCGAAAATCGCGCCTAACAGCGTACCGATGATGCCGATTAACGCACCTTGAATAATAAAAATCAGCATGATACTGCCCGGGCTGGCACCAAATGTCCGCATAATGGCAATGTCTGCGCGTTTATCTGTCACCGCCATCACTAGTGTAGAAACAATGTTAAAGGCCGCAA